>CAMLME010000001.1 GCA_946481235.1 uncultured Methylobacillus sp.
AATACATCGAGGAAAACGGTAGCGCTGATTACCGGGTTTATCGCACGCGGTAGTCAAGATCAATCCAGGCAGGAGCCAGCTTGGAGCAGGTTAACCCTGCATAATGGTTCTTAAAATAATGCGGTCGGAGAGACTTGCTTCTCCGACCGCATTTTTCATCTCAAGTTATTGCGGCTTTATTGCTGCGCCAAGCTGCACTCGCTGATGCCTTGTTTCCCAACCCCATCGTCGACCATACGTAATCCCGCGCCGCCGACAAACACCCCCAACTTGATGTACTGCTCGACAAAGTAGGTATGCCCCGGGGCAGCGCTGAACGTGAGCGCGTTGTCACTGAATTCGGATTCTGTTGCCAAGGTATGCTCGCCGGGAGTGATTTCCTTGTAGAAATAAACCTTGTTAGCCGTTTCGCCGACTACAACGCCATCTAGCGTTACCGTTTTCTTGAGCGCCTGGCCGACAAACGAGTTGCGGTAGATATACAAGGCGGCTTTTCCCTCCGACGGCGCCGCGAAAGTTTTGAGCGCTGCATCCGCTTCCTTGGGTGCCATTGGCACCGATGCACAGCCGGACATCAAAACTGTGGAAGCAAAAACTACCCCGATGATTGTTTTTCTTAACATGCATTACTCCCTTTTTTTATTAAAAAACTACTTATGAAGCGCCGAGTGATTTTGTTCGTCAGATTCGGAGTTGAAAACCAGTATGAAAGCTCCGTCGGCAGGCGCCTGAATAATTAGGCCTCACCGTACGTTTCCCCCGCAAACTGGATAAGGCAAAATCCATGACCGAACGGATCAGAGAAGGTGATGCATTTTGAAGCATTCCATTCGATACATTCGCTCTCCTGGGTTGCGCCCGCGTTCACTGCTCGTTTTGCGGCTTCGGTAATGTCATCGACAACGAAATCCATATGCACAGGTGTCCAGTGCCTGGAGTAGTGGCGTACCACCGAGCGCGTCTTTATGGGATATGTCCCGACAGTATTCTGCAAGAGATAGATGATGGAAGACCCGCCGGTAAGTTCTGCGACATCGCCTTCAATGATGCGGTTGAGCTGTAGGCCGAGAGCTGCACAGTAGAAATCTATCGCTGGTGCGAGATCGGGGACATCGATGTTTACTATTACCCTCATCGCTGCGCTACCTATTCCAGTGAACACGGTGGACTTGAATAGGTGCTTTAGCGCGCCATTGCTTGATGGATGGATTAAGTATTTTCAGTCGAGGTTGCTGTGTATTCAATGCCGCCCACCCGTTTTGCGACTAGGTTATAAAACCATGCACCCAATGCTGTAAAAATAAAACCAAAAATTAAATACACAAACGGAAAGAGAACGAGAAACCCAATTCCAGGTTGGGGCGCAGGAGAAAGTGAAAAGCTAATAGCCATGAGGCCGACAAAAGGAAGGCTGATTAGAAAATACATTAGCGCAATGACTTTGGCTGTTTGAATGGGCGAGATGTTGATTATCTGTTTTTTCATTTTTTCTCCCTTTTTGTTAATGAGTACGTGCCTTGCCTACCCTGCCTAGCTCAGTGGAGTGCAAAACAATCTGCCGCAAGCATTGCAGTTTCTGTATGTAAATGCAACGTATTCTAATATTTTATACATTAAATACATGGACTTATGCGTATTGCATAAGTCTGGAGATGCCGATCCGTATGGTTGGCGATACGGCGAATGGAAAACGCCTTCGGTTCTCTCCTGCGATGGAACCGAAGGCGCGAGCGTTTCCGCTGCGTTTAAGGATTATTGCTGTGCTACCGGGGCCGGCTCTGCCACAAAAATTTCCACGCGGCGGTTCTTGGCGCGATTCTCGGCGGTGTCGTTTGCAACCAAGGGCTCGCGTGAGCCGCGGCCGTCGATGGCGACACGGCTGGAGGCGACGCCTCTTGCGACGATGTAGTCGCGGGCGCTGGCGGCGCGGTTGACCGATAGCGGGTTGTTGATCGCGTCGCTGCCGGTGCTGTCGGTGTGGCCGATGATTTGCACGGTGGCGGCCGGGTTGCTGACCAGGCCGGCGGCGAACTTGTCGAGAATCGGGCGGAAGTTCGGCTTGATGTCGGCGCGGTTGGTGTCGAAGGAAATGTCGCTCGGGATTTCGAGTTTCAGGCGGTTGTCTTCGGTTTGGGTAACTTCAACGCCGGTGCCGGCGGTGGCTTGTTCCATTTGTTCTTTCTGGGCCTGCATTTTCTTGGACCAGACGTTGCCGGCGAGTGCGCCGACGCCTGCTCCGACAGCAGCGCCGATGGCGGCGCCCTTGCCCTTGCCTGCAATTCCGCCGAGCACGGCTCCGCCTGCCGCGCCGATGCCGGCGCCCTTGGCGGTGTCCTTCTGGGTTTCGGTCATGCTGGCGCAGCCGCTGAGGGCGAGGGCGATGATGGCGGTGGCGATAATGGGTTTGTTATGCATGATGTGCTCCTGAAGTTAGAGCCTGTGGCTCTTTGTTATTGGGTGCTTCTTTGAGTAGTTTAAGCGCCAAAGGTTGCAGCCCGAAGAGGCCGGAAGCGCTATTGCAGTGTAAATATTTGTACAGGAGTCCCCGGTTCCCACGGGGCATATTTGCGCATGGCTTCATTGAAAAGCCTGGAATCCAGGAAAGTATTCAGCCACAGGTGAAGTTGCGGCCAGGGTTGGGCGTCGAACCACATTTGATCGGTGTGGGCAAACTGGCGAACGAAAGGCGCAATGGCGATATCGGCCAGGGCTGGCCGGTGACCATACAAGCCCGAATTCCCGGCAATTTTCCCGTTCAGCTTGAGCAGGAATTCGGCGCCGGCTGCGCGGTGCATCAAGGCGTCGGTGTATTCGTAGCGGTCGGGGTACTTGTAGCGGTCGAGATGAAACTTGAATTCGCCGTCGCATTGCGCGATCAGTTGCAGCATGTCTTCACGCGATCCGTGTTCCGGGCTCAGCCAATTTTCGGGATCGTTACGCTCCAGCGCCCAGAGCATGATTTCCAGGCTTTCTTCCAGCACAGTCCCATCCGGGAGCACTAGCACCGGCACCGTGCCCTTGGGCGAAACCGCCAGCATTTCCGCCGGCTTGGCGCGCAGGACGATTTCGCGCAGTTCGCAGGCCGTGCCGCTGGCGAGCAGTGCCATGCGGGCGCGCATGGCGTAGGGGCAGCGGCGGAAGGAGTAAAGGACAGGCGCGGTATCAGTGCCCTGCGTCATCGCGTTTCGATTTGCGGCCGAATTCGGCGCCGATATGTTTTGTGCCGCGCTTTTTGGCGAGTTCGATCTGGCGCTGCCGTTCCGCTGCGCTTTTGAGCTGCTCTTCGGTTTTGGTGCCATGGCAATGGGGACAGCTGACGCCAAGCGCGTATAACGGCGATGCCTTGTCTTCTTCGCTGACCGGCTGGCGGCAGGCGCGGCAGAGTTCGTAGTCGCCTTGTTTCAGACCGTGCCTGATCGAAACGCGCTCGTCGAACACGAAGCACTCGCCTTGCCACAGGCTTTGTTCCTCGGGCACCGTTTCGAGGTATTTGAGGATGCCGCCTTCGAGGTGGTAGACCTCCTCGTAGCCCAGGCTGCGCAGGAAAGCGGTGGATTTCTCGCAGCGGATGCCGCCGGTGCAGAACATGGCGACCTTGGGTTTGGCCAGCACGTCCTTGTTTTCTTCCACCCATTTGGGCAGTTCGGTGAAGGTCTGCGTATGCGGATTCACTGCGCCCTTGAAGGTGCCGATACCCACTTCGTAGTCGTTGCGCGTGTCGATGACGACCACGTCCGGGTCGCTGATCAGCGCGTTCCAATCTTCCGGCTTCACGTATTTGCCGGCCATTTTGTTGGGGTCCACGCCCGGCACGCCCAGTTTGACGATTTCCTGCTTGAGTCGGACCTTCATGCGGTAGAAGGGCATTTCGGCGGCCCAGGATTCCTTGTGCTCCAGGTTGGCCATGCGCGGGTCGCTGCGCAGATGGGCGAGCAGGGCGCGGATATCCTCCGGCAGCCCGGACACGGTGCCGTTGATGCCTTCTTCCGCCAGCAGCAGCGTGCCCTTGATGCCGTGTGCATGGCAGAAATCGAGCAGCGGCTGCTGCAGTTCGGCGTAATCCGGCAGCGAAACGAACTTATAGAGAGCGGCGGTGAGAAATTGCGACATCGGGCAGTACCATTTTTCCAGAGGCGGGCAGAGTAGCACTAACTTGGAAAATGGAAAACCGATAAAAATCCGTGGTTTGTCAGTGATTCACGGCAATGTCGCCCCGGGCTTGATTCCCGGCACATCTGTCACAGGCGCTCCCCTTCTTCCAGCCATTCCACATCGCAGCACAGCACCCGCGTTTGCCCGCCGATCTGGAAAGTGGCGGACAGGGTTACGCACAGGCGCGAAGTGGTGATGGAGAGGTAGGGGTGGCTGATTTGCAACTCACCCGGCTGCGACATGGCGCGGTAATGGTAGGGCTTGTGTGCCCAATTGGCGCCGCGTGTATTTTCCAGCGGCATGAAGCGAGTGGTGTGCCGAGCTTTCGCCGGACACAGTGTCGTGCCGATCTGACGTCCATCGGCATCGGTGATGTAACAATTGTCGATGCGCGCCAGTTCGAACAGCGTCGCGCACGCTGCGCGCAGTGGCTGACCGCTGGAAAGACGCAGCAGCGCGCATTTGAATTCCAGGACATAGGGTTGCAGGGATTGATGCTGCATACCGTCGCGCAATGCCGGCGGGTGGTTGACGGCGAGCTCGCCCAGGCCGCCATCGCCTGCCAGAAACGGAATCGGGTCGGGTCTGGCGAAGTGGTAGCCCTGCAGCAGGTCGGCATTGCTGTCGAGTGCGATCATCGCCTGCGTCGGGGTTTCCACGCCTTCCAGCAGGGCAAGGCTGCCGGCTTCGTGTATCAGCGCAACGGTCGCCTTCAGTACCCTTCGCGCCTTGTGATTCGACTCCGCCGCCGCAATGATCTTGCGGTCCAGTTTGACGATATCGGGGCTGACACGCCAGATGCGCTCCAGGTCGGATGCCTCGGCGCCGAAGTCGTCGATGGCGACTACGCAGCCGGCATCGCGATAAAACTGCACCGCTTCGTCTAGCAGGGCGAAGTCGGGGATGACGCCTTCCACGATCTCGATAACCACTTGCCGGGGCGAAACCTTGTAATGGGCCAGCAGATCCGCAAAAAACGGTTCGTGATCGCGGCGACGATTGATGACCTGGGCCGAGACGTTGAGAAACAGCCAGAGCTTGTTTGTGTTCTCCACCTGGTAGTTGTGCATGTGGATAGTGCGGCACAGGCGGTCGAGGAATACCGATTGCGATTCGTTTTCAGCGCTTTCCAGCAAATCGAGCGGCGACACCGGCAGGCATTCCTGCGCGGTTGTGGCGCGCAGCAAGCCTTCGTGGCCGACGATGCGTCGATGCGGGACGCTGTATATCGGCTGGAATGCACTATCGATGATGGTGTCCCTGAAGTATCCATACGCACGCCCGACGACCACCGCAATTGCACGCTGCACCTCGGTGAGGGATGCAGGGAGATGCATGGTTTCTGGATACGCCCTGACAAGCTGCATGACTGTTCCTTCCAAAAAAAACGTCCATCGGTGCGAGGAGCCGATAGACGTCGTTGTCTTTAATAGGGGGTACGCACACGCATCGTTGGTGTGCCGAGATGGGTAACCACTAAGCAATCGCTATACCAGAATTGCAAGCCATTGATTATTAAAAATCTCGCTATTGCTCCAGCGCGAAGTCAACTCAAATCCAACGCTTGAAAACAGGTCTTGGGCACAAAAGAGGTGCGCATATGCATCCGGCGGAAATTTTGGCACCATTTTGAAGAATTAATAAAGCGATATTTATATGAAAATTGTATTAATAAATATCTATTTAATTCATGGTGTTGCAATGTATAAGTTAATGTTAGCCCGTACGGACTATTGGATAACTTTTTTCAGGCGGGTTTAATGGCTACAACGAATTTAAAATCATGTAAAGGAGTGCCTGTATGATTCGCAAGAAACTGATGGCATCGTTGGTAGCCGCATCCATTGGTATAGCCGCTTATACCTCATTGAATGCAGATACATTTATGCAGGAAGGACCAAAACTTCCGACACAGGCCGATAAGGGCATTGTGACTTATTTCACCAAGGCTTCGGAAACGTTCTTCGATTATTTTGACGAGCAGCATGCACGCAAGGAGTCTCTCCATGTCATGTCTGCGGACACAACCTTTCAAGGGCCGTATTCCTTGATGGTGACAGGGAAAGACGACGCAAATTCCATTGGAATGATACTGGCCAGCCTGGGATTGATGGCGGTCATCGTGCATCGCAGACGCAATATTTGAAAAAGCAGTAAATTTAAAATAAAAGGCCCGCAAGGGCCTTTTGTGTTTTTAGCGTCTGGATGAATAACTATAGGCTGCGAAAAAGCTTCTGCGCAAAAGCAGCAAAACGGGGAGGAAGATCATTCCGCCGATCAGGTCGGCGAACAGGTCGGCGAAGCCGGCTTCACGTCCCGGCAGGAAGGCCTGGTGGATCTCGTCCAGGCTGCCGATGCCAACCACAACCAGCACGATGGCAGTGAGCGAAAGGCGCGGGAAGGCCATGCCCACCATGACGCCGATCGTGCCATAGACCAGGGTATGTACAGCCTTGTCCCATGGCGGAGGGAAGAGCGCGCCTGCGCCAGGTTGCTCGCCGCCGATGAAGATCATGGCGAGCAGGACAAGCAGCGCGGCGAGGGAAAGTTGACGCACGATCGCAGGATTAATAGGCGCCATCCTGTCCCTTGAATACGACGAGTACGGTTTTGAGGATGATGTACATGTCCAGCTTGAGGCTCCAGTTGCGCAGATAGTCGATGTCGTAATCGATCCGCGCCTTCATTTTGTTCAAGGTCTCGGTTTCGCCGCGCAGCCCGTTGACCTGCGCCCAGCCGGTAATGCCGGGTTTGACTTTGTGCCGCACCATGTAGCCGGTGATCAGCTTGCGATACATCTCGTTATGCGCCACGGCATGCGGGCGGGGGCCGACGATGCTCATGCGGCCTTGCAATACATTGATGAATTGCGGCAGTTCATCGAGCGAAGTCTTGCGCAGGAAAGCGCCGAAAGGCGTGATGCGCTGGTCCTCCTTGGTGGCTTGCGTGACTTGTTCGCCATCCTCGCACACCTTCATCGAGCGGAACTTGTAGACGTAGATTTCTTCGCCATACAGTCCGTAGCGGCGCTGCTTGAAGATGACGGGGCCGGGCGAGCTCATTTTGATGCCGATGGCGATGGCCACTAGGAGTGGGCTGATCAGGGCGAGGATGATCGCCGAGATCACGATATCCGCCAGGCGCTTGAGTACGCCATTGAAGCCGATGAACGGCGTTTCGCACACCGCCACGACCGGGATGTCGTCGATCTGCCCGATGCGCCCCTGGATCAGGTCGGAGAGGAAGATATCCGGCACGAAATAGATCGACGCGGTCGTATCCTTCAGCTCATCCAGCAGCTTGACGATGCGCGGCTGGCTGGCCATGTGCAGCGACAGGTAGATGATGTTGACGCGATGTTCCTTCACGTAGGCCGCGATGTCGTCGATGCTTCCCAGCGTCGGGTATTTCATATCCTTGACCGGGATGCGCTCTTCGCTGCGATCTTCAAAGAAGCCGAGCAGTTCGGCGGCGATGTAGTTGTTGTCCGCCAGCCGTTCGGCCAGCGCCAGGCCCTGCTCGTTGATGCCGACAATGATGGTGCGCTTGGTCGGCCCCTGCAGTTTGATCAGCACCGGCGCGACAATGCGCAAGGCGAAGATTGCCATCAGCATCATCACCGGCGTCATCAACAACCAGCTCAGGATCGCGGCGGCCGGAAAATAGGAGAGGTAGCCGGTTGCCAGCCCGAACGCGACCAGCAGGCCGGAAATGAACACCCAGTTGACGAAGGTGTTGCTCACCACTTCGCCTGCGGTCAGGGTGATTTTCGAGCTGCTGGGGAAGGTCAGCGAAAAAAGAATGACCGACAGGATCAAATAGGGCGGCTTGAGGCCGCCTTCGTACATGGATGCGACCATCCACACCGAAAACACGACGACCACTGGGTCGAGCAATGCTTCGGTGATGTAGAGAATGTTGTCGCGTGCAATCGCAATGCCGAAAGACTTGCGAAAGCGCGGGGCAGATCTAAATCGATTCATTGAGTTCCAGCTTGCTGAGTTTGGCGACGGCCTGGGCGCGGTTGACGACGTCAAGCTTCCTGAATATCCGTTGCAGGTGATTCTTGACGGTAAAGGCGCTGATATCGAGGATCATGCCGATCTCGAAATTGGTTTTGCCGTTGCGTACCCATTCCATGATTTCCAGTTCGCGCGTGGAGAGCGAGCCCTGCTCTTCATCCGAAAACGATACTGCCTCGACCGGCGGGGCCGGCATTTGCTCGGGCAGGTGATCGAGCTGGCGCAGGGAGCTGTCGATGTAAGGCAGCAGGGCCTCCAGCATGGAGCGCGAGGAGTTGGGAACCATGGTCGACGAACTCATCAAAACGTAAAGACAATCGTGACTGCCGCGTACATCCTTGATGGCATGAACCAGCGCCGAACGCATGTGCTTGAAGTTGCCATCCAGGTTGTCGTGCCCGAATTCGCTCTCTTCAAAAATCCCGTTATTCATCGTCACGGTGAACGGAGCGCGGGAATGTTCGTTCCAATAGTTGAAGAGGCGCTTCAGCAGCGGCGTGATGTTGGTGTTGTGGACCTGCCCGGTGCGGATTCCCGGAATCGCCGACACGATGTCGAAATAGACCAGTCCCAGAGAGAAGTCGCCCCAGGCCGCGATCATGATGTCGTGCGGCAGGAATTGTTGGAGGTTGCCTTGCGACCACAGCAGGAACTCGAAATGGGAGCGTACCTTGAGTGATTCGTGCAACAGTTCAACAAATTGCACCATTTCACCGTTATCCAGTTTGGTATTGAGAGACATAATTTTTTCTTCGCAAGTTGATTGAAACGAAAGTCAGGGATCAGCTTGCCCTGGGCGGGGTTGGTTTAAATTTGTTTGCCAGGTCCAGCTGCGCGAAATGTCTATTGAGCTTCAGCATTTGCACCCTCACGAAAGCGAAAACGCAATGTCGCTGGGATAGCTATGGCAATTAGCGTGCCATGTGCGTAAGTATTTGATATTTAATGATAAGAACTGGAGTGTCAGAAGCGGAGTCGTACGATTTCCGTCTCCAAAAAACGACATGAAGCTTATAGCCGCTTGTAACTACATGATTTATATTGAGTTGTATTGTCTCAGCTTGAAGACAATCGAGCGGTAGACGATTTCCAGCTGTCCATCCGGCCCATTCCATCCCTCTGTTCTGCCGGGTAGGATTAAAAACTTCCTTTTGCTTCAAATACTTTCGGCGACAGTCGATTCGTAGTCTATTCGGCCTATTGTTGAATAAAGATCCAATTCTTACGATGCAGTCAAAGTCTGGAAGCGAGATTTGATGACTGTTTTTTTACGGCTTTCATCCTGCTTATTGCGGCAACCCCGCGTCTCGCAGCACTTTCCATAACCTGGCGTGCGAAGGATGACCTCACATGAACAGTCACTTTGACGGAGCCCGGCAATGTCTTACGAACAGATTTTCAACCTCAACCTGAATACAGGCGCGATTCGGATGAACGATGCCCCTAACAAAATTTATAGCGACCTGAACGATCTGGGCCGAGCCGAGAGCTATATGGATGAAATTTACGAAATCATTCATGAGATTCGCTTGTTCGATGATTTCGGCATGGATGAGATCAAGGTGCTGTGCCATTACCTGCACTGCTATGCCGCCCCGCGACATTACCCGTTGCTGAAGGAGGGCGACAGCGGCGACTTCATGCTGCTGATCCTGACCGGCTCGGCCGAAGTGCGGGTGCAGATACCAGGCATCGGTAACGAAAAAATTGCCGAACTGCGGCCGGGTTCTACCGTAGGCGAGACTTCGATGATCGACGGCATGCCGCGCTTCATTACCTGTATTGCCACGGCTCCCACGGATTTTGCAGTACTGACGCGAGACTCGTTCAACAGCATCCTGATGCAGGCGCCCCGTTTGGGTAACAAGCTCCTGCTGACGCTGCTGCATCTTCTATCGGCCCGCCTTCGCGAGGCCTATAACCCTGCTCCGGTCGCAACTTCCTGAGCAGGCCGACCCAGGCCGTCCAGCCGGGTAAATTGAAAGAGGTGATACCGTGATTAAAAAAATATTTGCTCTGTTTTCCCTGATGGGCATGCTGGCCTTTGCGCCGGCAACCATGGCGGCGGATACGTCGACCGGCGGTTATCTGATCGGGCCGGGCGACGCTCTCCGCATTTCCGTATTCCAGAATCCCGACTTGTCGCTGGAAACGCGTGTTGCCGAAGACGGCACCATTTCGTTTCCGCTGATCGGCGTCGTCAAGGTCGGTGGGCTGCAACCCGCAGCTGCCGAGAAGCTTATTGCCGACAAGCTGAAGAATGGCAAGTTTGTTAAGCAGCCGCAGGTGAACATTGCGTTGACCGAAGTGCGCGGCAGCCAGATTGCCGTGATGGGCCTGGTCAACAAGCCCGGCCGCTTCCCGCTGGAAGCTTCCAGCGCGCGTCTGGCTGACATCATCGCCCAGGCGGGCGGTGTCGTGCCTGAAGCCGGCGGCGGTACCGCCGTGGTCACCGGCAGCCGCGAAGGCAAGACTTTCCGCCAGGAAGTCGATCTGGTGACGCTGTTCAGCGATCAAACCGGCAAGAGCAACTTCATGCTGAAGAATGGCGACGTGGTGTACGTGACGCCGGGCAACCAGGTGTCGGTGCTGGGCATGGTGAACAAGCCGGGCCGCTTCCCGATCGAGAATTCCAAGATGTACCTGACCGACGTGCTGACGCTGGCCGGCGGTCTTTCCTCCGGCGCTTCCGATGTCGCCATCCTCAGCGGGCAGCGTGACGGCAAGCCGTTCCGCAAGGAAGTCGATCTTGCCGCTATCTACCTGAATGCCAGCCCTGACTCCAACGTTATCGTGGCCGCGGGGGATGAAGTCTACGTGCACCGTGCGCCCGTGTTCTACATCTATGGCGAAGCGCAGAAGCCTGGCGCCTACCGCATCGAGCGCAACATGACCGTCATCCAGGCCCTGGCCCAGGGCGGCGGCCCGACCGCACGCGGTACCGAACGCGGCCTCAAGCTGCTGCGCCGCACTGCGGACGGCAGTAATCAGGAGATTCGTCCCAAGATGACGGATCTTATCCAGCCGGACGATGTGCTCTACGTGCGGGAAAGCCTGTTCTAGGGGATTATCATGAACCTGACCTTGCTCCTGCTGATGCTGCGCGCACGCCTCAAGATCGTGCTCGCGACCTTCCTCGTCACCGTGCTGACCGCGACCGCGGTCAGCCTGATGATGCCCAAATACTACCGTGCTACGACGCAGGTCGTACTGAGTTACACCGGCGTAGATACTGTAACGGGCTCTCCACTGCTGGCCGCCACGATGCCCGGCTTCGTGCAGACGCAGATCGACATCATCAAGAATCGCAGCGTCGCGCTGAAGGTGGTCGACGATCTCCAACTCACTTCCAATGCGACCTTGCGTGAGTTGTTCGAAGATGCGACTGAAGGCCGCGGCAGCATCCGCGACTGGATTGCCAATCGCCTGATGGCGCGTCTGGCCGTCGATCCGTCTGCCGACAGCAGCGTGCTAAGCATCACTTACGAAGACAAGGAATCGCGCATGGCGGCCGATGTCGCCAACGCCTTCGCCCGTTCGTATCGCGATCTGAGCACGCAGTTGAAGGTGGAGCCGGCGCAGTACGCGGCGGATTACTTCAGCAAGCAGGCCAAGTCGCTGCGCGACAACCTGGAACGCGCGCAGAACAAGCTGTCGGAATACCAGCAGAAAAACGGCATCACCAGCGCGGATGAAAAGCTGGACGTGGAAGTGGCGCGTCTCAATGATCTCTCGCAGCAGCTGGTGATGGCGCAATCGATGGCGATCGAGGCGCGTTCGCGTCAGGCCGGCGCCGGTATCGACTCTCCCGACGTGGCGCAAAACCCGGTAGTGCAGAGCTTGCGCATCGACGAAGGCAAGGCCGCTTCCAAGCTGGCCGAGCTGTCCGAGCGCCTCGGCTCCAACCATCCGCAATACATCGCGGCCCAGGCCGAGCTGAGCAAGATACGCGGGGAACTCTCCCGCCAGATCGGCAGCGCCTCCAACAGCATCTCCGGCAACGCGCGCATTCATGAACGCCGCGAAGCCGATCTGCGTGCGCAGGTGGCGATGCAGAAAGCCAAGGTGCTGGAGGTTAACCGGACGCGCGATGAGCTGTCGGTGTTGAAGAAGGATGTGGAAATGGCGACGAAAGCCATGGATACCACCGCCCAGCGCTTCACTGAAACCAGCATGGAAGGCCAGTCCAATCACAGCGACGTGTCGCTGCTCAGCCCCGCATTGCCGCCGGGTATGCCGGCATCGCCCAGGGTCGGCCTCAACATCGCGCTTTCGATGGTGCTGGGACTGCTGCTGGGCACGGCGCTGGGCCTGATCATGGAATTGCTGGACCGTCGCGTACGCAGCAGCAACGACGTTGCCAATCTGTTGAGGGTGCCCGTTATTTCCCTGATACAGGAAAGACCCACCGTGACAGGCATGCGAATGCTGCCGGGGCCGACTACCGGCAGATACTTGCCTTCGACCTGAGGAAAAATTATGAACATAAGCCCTCTCAATCCCAATAGCTTGCCGCTGACGACAGGCCATTACCGCGACACGATGATCGGCCGGATCCTGCAGGATCTTGGCAAGATCAGTGCGGAAGAAGCCGAACGTATTCTGCAACTGCAAAAGAAGGAAGGGCTGCGTTTCGGCGATGCAGCAAGAAAGCTGCGACTAGCCTCGGAAGCCGACATCCTGCAGGCGCTGGCAATCCAGTTCGACTATCCCTACCTGTCGCCAGACAAGGGGGAAGTCAGCAAGGAACTGATCGCGGCCTACGAGCCGTTCTCGCCGCAAGTGGAAGCGCTGCGTGCCTTGCGCAGCCAGCTGATGCTGCGCTGGTTCAATCACGGCAACAAGGCGCTGGCAGTCATTTCGGCCAACGCCGGCGAAGGCTGCAGCAATCTCGCAGCCAATCTCGCCATCGTATTCTCGCAACTGGGCGAGCAAACCCTGCTGATCGACGCCAACCTGCGGCGTCCGACGCAGCAAGCGCTGTTCAACCTGCGCGAAACGCGCGGGCTGTCGGATGTGCTGATCGGCCGTGCGAGCATCGACGTCATCACGGATGTCGAGTCCATCACCAATCTTTCGGTACTGGGGGCGGGCACCATTCCGCCCAATCCGCAGGAGCTGCTCAATCGCAAGAGCTTCGCCGAACTGATCAACGTGGTGCAGGACATCTACGACATCGTCATCGTCGATACCGCACCGGCGATCGCCGCCTCCGACGCGCAGGTCGTCGCCGCAAGGACGCGGGGTGCGCTGCTGGTGTCCCGTCTCAATGAAACGCCGCTGTCAGATGTCGCCAATGTCGGCGATCAGTTGATTGTGAGCGATGTGCAACTGGTGGCCGCCATCGTTCTGTAACCCCGTTGCCGGTGCGGCGGCCGCAGCGCTGCCTGCTGCCGGCACATCCGTATCCATAAAAGAGAATTTTCATGGCTTTTGCCGCCCTGTTGAAATCGTCGAGCAGGACTTTGATGACCACCGTCGCCGTCACGGCGATCGGATTTTTTACTTCGGTCATCACCGCGCGCATTCTCGGCCCGGAAGGCCGGGGGCTGTTATCCGGCGCGCTGCTGATTGCGACGCTGGCCGGCAACGCCTCGCTCTTCGGGCTGGCCAACAGTTTCATTTATCACAAGGGCGCCGGCCGGCCGTTCAACTACGGGCTATGGATGGTGTTCTCGCTGGCATTCGTCGCCGGCCTGTCGGTCATGCTGGCGTGGCTGGGCATGAATGTCACCCGCGAGGCGCAACTGCACGATCAGTTGCCGCTAATCCTGCTGCTGACGGCGGCGACGGCGGGGCAGGGGTATTTCTACGCCTTGAGCCAGTTGCACGACGGGCTGCATTTTTTCAACCTGATGCGCTTCCTGCTGGTGGTCGGCAACCTGGTGTTGCTGCTGGGGCTGATAGCGGTCATGGATACCGTGGATTTCAAGGCCATCCTGATCACGCAGATGATCGTGGCCGCTGCGCTGACGCTGCTGGGCATTTTGTGGGCGCAGCGCAACAAGGTCTGGCAGGTGCCCGAAACCGACAACCCGCCCGCCACCTGGAAAGGCATGCTGGGTTATGGCGCCAGTCATCACGGCACGGTGCTGCTGAGCCTGTTCCTGGTCAATTTCGACAAGATCGCGCTGCTCAACATCGGCACGATTGTGGAATATGGCTTCTACGCGCTGGCCTTCACCACCTCGCGCCTGATCGGCGCGGTGCAGGAAGCGGTGTCGACGGCGCTCTATTCGCGTTTCGCCGGCAAGGATGTCGTCGCACTGTCGCACCACGTGCGTGTCGCCTTCCGCGTGACCTTCGTACCGATGCTGCTGCTGGCTGCACTGGGCGCGGCGCTGTCGCCGTGGCTGATCAAGTGGGTGTACGGCGAGTCCTTCGTGTCGATGACGATCCCGTTCGCGATCCTGCTGTTCGAGTGCGTCATTACCGGCGCGAGCTGGACGCTGGCGCAGCGCTTCAATGCCGGCGGGCGTCCGGGACTGGTGTTCGTACGGCAGTTCATTTCGGTGGTGCCGGTATTCATGGCGCTGCCGTTCCTGCCCAAGCAGGACATCCACATCTACCTGAGCATGCTGATGCTGTTTGGCGCCGTGCTGAGGTTGACGGTCACGCTGGGGATTTATCCCCTGGTGCTGAAGGAACGCATACCGGACATGCTGCCGACCATGGCGGATTGCACGGCTGCATTGAGATTATTTACGAGGCGCAGTTATGGATAAAAATTTGAACGTCGAGACACTGCGGGAAAGCGACATCCCCGAATTCAACCATACCGTGATGATGACGGCGCTGGCCGACAAACATCAGGTGATTGCCGATCTGGTCGGCGGCAAGCCGTTCCATTACATCGATTATCCGGTGCACGGCAATATCGGCGATTTGCTGATCATGCATGGCACGCTGGCCTTCTTCGATCGCTACCACCTGAAGCCGCTCATCAGTGCGCCGGCCTTTTCTTACAACCCGGGCTGGATCGAAAAGGGCGACGTGATCCTGTTCCACGGCGGCGGCAATTTCGGCGATCTGTATTCCGCCTACGGCATGCAGGCGCTGCGCGAACAGGTAGTGAGCACTCGCACGGATAACCGCATCATCGTGTTGCCGCAGACCATCCATTTCAGCTCGCTGGAAGAACGGAAACGTTCCGCGCGGCTGTTCCGCAACCATCCGGACGTCCACCTATGCGTGCGCGATTACGCCTCTTACGAAATCGCGAAGGATTTTACCGATCACGTCCACCTGCTGCCGGACATGGCGCATCAGCTTTATCCCATCATGCCCAAGCACACGGCGACGACCGGCGCATTGCTGATCAGCCGCATGGATGACGAGAAGCGCGCCTCCGGCGATGGCAACGATATCGAATATGCCGCCAAGACCGATTGGCCCATCGTTGTCGGCGAGCGTGAGCGCAACATCGATTTCTTCCGCCGCGCGATGCGCAGTACCTACCGCCTGGGCATCGGCTGGAACTCCAACAAACTGCTGTCGCGTCGCTGGGCCGCCTATTCCGGCAAGCTGGTCGACGACGCGGTCAAGCTGTTCTCGCTGCACAACCACATCGTGACCGACCGTCTGCACGGCCACATCCTGGCGTGCCTCATGAATAAATCAAGCACCGTGCTGGACAACAGCTACGGCAAGAATTCGAGTTATGTCAGCGCGTGGACGGCCAATAGCGAATTGGTCGCCCTGCAGAAAGGGTAAGGATAAAAATCATGGCTACGTTTGATGTGCTGCTCCCCGTCAAGAATGGGGTCGATTACCTGGCAGAGGCACTGGACAGTATCTGCCTGCAAACTTTCCGCGATTGGCGCGTGTTCGTGCTGGACCACGGCTCGACCGATGGCAGCCTGGAGCTGGCCCACAGTTACGCCGAGCGCGACAGCCGCATCGTCGTGCGGTCGCTGCCGCAGGCGAATGGCCTGGCCGGATTGCTGAACGCCGGCCTGGACATGTGTGACGCGAAATACGTGCTGCGCCAGGATGCCGACGATATCTCGCTGCCGGAGCGCATGGAAGTGCTGGCCGCGGCGATGGGCGCGGACCCCGAACTGGTGCTGGTCGGGTCGCTGGGCGACGTCATTGACGCGTCCGGCCGCAAGATTGGCCTGCTTGATATGCCCACCGGCATTCATGGCGTGCTCACCGCGACGCCGTTCCGCACGCCGGTCGCCCACCCGACGGTGGCGATGCGGCTGGATGCGCTGCGCTGCATGGACGCCAGATACGGCGTGGATTTCATCGGCGCGATGCCGGTCGATCGGCAGATGAGCGTGCCGGGCTTGGCCGAGGATTACTTCCTGTTCGGCCAGCTGGCGCTGGTCAGCCGCTGCATGAACATCAACCAGAGCCTGATCAAGTACCGCTGGCACGGCTCCAACGTCGGCGCGACCAAGTACGTCGACCAGACCGACCTGGCGCTGCGCATCTCGCGCTACCTGACCGAGTCGCTCGCCATCATCAACAACACCAAGGGCTTCGATCCCGCGCCGTTCTGCAATCACGGCGTCAACCTGATCAATTTCCACGGCCGCACGGATTTCTCGGAAGAGTACGAGCAGATGCGCCGCTTCATGACCAAGGTGATGCCGGAATCGTTGGAGCTGCAGCGCGAGCTTTCCTACCGCAAGGCGATTTCCAATCGTCTCAACCCGGTGATGGGCGCGCGCTACGCCGGCCATGCGGCGCGTCACGGCATACGCCATGTCGAATGGCGCACGGTGCGCTCGTGGATGATCAAGGACCTGAAGAAGCAGCCCATCCTGACGCTGACTGCTTCAGGGCTGGTGGCCTGAGTCGTGGACTCGACGCACGCGAAACCCCTGCTGGCCGGACTGGCGGTCGTCATAACCGGCCTGCTGGCCGGACTGGGCGTCGTCGGCTTCGTCGACCTGGTGGACGGCAAGCTGGCGCTGATTTCAGCATTGCCTTTCGTGCTGGGCATGGGGCTGCTGCTGGTATTCGACAAGCGCAAACTGTTTTTCCTGATCCTGCTGTTCCGGGCGTCGGGGGACCTCATCCTGGAAACGACCCGCTTCGGCGGCGGTATGGGCGTCGGCGGGCTGATCAATGCGCTGGTGATCCTGCTGGCGCTGATGTTCATTTTCGAGCGGCCGTCCGGCCTGTCGAAGCGTGCGATGTCGATCTGGGGGCCGGTGCTGGCGGTGGCGTTTGCCGCGATGTTCTACTCTCCGGAAATGAAGGACGCCATCCGCGTGTTCCTGGGGCTGGTGTCCTACATGGCGGTTTTCATCATCGCGTTCTACGTGGTGCGCAGCAAGGAAGAGTTCGAGTCCGCCATCACCATCATCCTGCTGTCCTCGGTGATCCCGGTGCTGTATGCGCTGTTCGTCGTTGCCACCTACAGCGGCGGTTCGATCTTCTCGGAAAGCTTCCGCCTGCGCGGCACGTTCAGCCATCCCAACATCCTGGCGTTTTATCTGGTGATCAGTGTTTCGCTGATCTTCTACCGGCTGAAAACAAGCTTCGTCAGTGCTGCGCACTACAAACGCGGCGCATTATGGCTTTATATGGCGGTGATGCTGGGTCTGCTGCTGCTGACCCAGACACGCAGCGCGTGGGCGGCAATGTTCGTGATTTTTGCGGTGTACGGCGTGTTCTTCCAGCAGCGTTATCTGCTTTATTTAGTGCTGGCACCGCTTTTGGCGTTGCTGGTGCCCAGCGTGCGCGACCGGCTGCTGGACCTGGGACAGGGTAACGAGGTCGGGCGCTATGCCGAGCTGAATTCCTTCGCCTGGCGGCAATTGCTGTGGAAGACCGCAATGGAGTGGATGGCGATCTCGAAATCGGCCTTCGGCTACGGCCTCAACTCCTTCAAGCACTATTCGCCCATCTTCTTTCCGCTGGCCGGCGGCACCCACTGGGGCGCGCACAGCACTTATGTACAGTGGTTTTTCGAAACCGGAGTCGTGGGTGTGGCGGCTGCCGCGTGGATGTATATCCGCCTGTTCTTCACACTGTTGCTGGGCATCAAGGAAAACCGCCTGGGCACAGTCATTGTCGTGACGCTGCTGGTCGAATACCTGTTCTTCGCCTTCTCGGACAACATGCTCGATTACCTGGCGTTCAACTGGTACTACTGGTTCTTCATCGGCGCTGCCTGCGCGATGGCCATGCGTTCACGTGCCGCACAGGCGCTCACCCGAAACTATGAGCCGGGATGGAGCGTGCACGAGCCCGACCACAATTTCCTCAAGAGCAACCGACGAGATGAGCCGCGATTCTGATTGGCAGGCCGACCTGCGCCGCTACCCCGCCCCCCGCCCCTTTTTGAAGGAGCAGTCGCTGTGGGCGGTGTGGGTGTATCGCTTCGGACGGCGCATTGACCGCCTGCCGGAGGGGGGCCGCAAGAAACTGGCGACGGTGCTGTACTGGCTTCTTTTCCGCGTCGTCGAGACGCTGCTGGCGACCAGCCTGCCGAAGTCGGCGGTGATTGGTCCGGGCCTGCGCGTGTGGCATTTCGGCGGCATTTTCATACATCCCGATGCGCACCTTGGCGCCAATTGCACCCTGCGTCAGGGCGTGACCATCGGCAACCGCATCGATGGCGGCCCGGTGCCGACAGTGGGCAACAACGTCGAGTTCGGCGCTTATGCGCAGGTGCTGGGCGGCATCCGTATCGGCAACGATTGCAAGATCGGCGCGATGTCGGTGGTGCTGTGCGATGTGCCTGACGGCTGCACCGCAGTCGGCGCACCGGCCCGCATCATCCGGCCCGCGCTGCATAGCGTTGACGTGCCGCAGTTCGAGGCATCGATAGGGATCTCAGATGAATAAACTAAATATCGCCTATTTCATTAATCAATATCCCAAGGTCAGCCACA
Source organism: uncultured Methylobacillus sp. (assembly GCA_946481235.1). The sequence goes on from CAMLME010000001.1 coordinate 19,028, forward strand.
GTTTCATCCGGCGCGAGATTCTTGCGCTTGAGCGACAGGGTTTCAACGTCCAGCGTATCGCCTTGCGCGGCTGGGACGGCGACCTGGTGGACGTGGATGACCTGCGCGAGCGCGGCCAGACGCAATATGTGCTGCTGGAAGGCATCAGCGGCCTGCTGGTATCGGCGTTGCGTATGATGGCTACGCATCCGCTGCGCTTTGCGGCCGCGTTGTGGGCGGCGTTGCGCATGGGCGTGCGGGCTGACCGCCCCATGCCGTACCACCTGATTTATCTGGCGGAAGCCTGCCGCATCGTGCCTTGGCTGGAAGCTTCCGGCGCACAGCATGTGCATGCGCATTTCGGCACCAATTCCGCCGAGGTGGTGATGCTGGCGAACCTGCTGGGTGGGCCAGACTACAGTTTCACCGTGCACGGGCCGGAGGAATTCGACAAGCCGGAATTCATCAAGCTGCGCGAGAAAGTCCGGCGCTCGGCATTCGTCGTCGCCATCAGTTCCTACGGCCGCAGTCAGTTGAGCCGATGGGTGGATTATGCCGACTGGCCGAAAATCAAGGTTGTGCATTGCGGGCTGGAGCCTGCATTCCACAAGGTCGCGCCGGTGCCGGTGCCTTCCTCTCCGCGGCTGGTGTGCGTCGGCCGTCTGTGCGAACAGAAAGGGCAGTTGCTGCTGGTGGAAGCCGTAGCGCTACTGGTACGCAAGGGCGTGGATGTTGAGGTGGTGCTCGCCGGCGACGGCGAAATGCGCGGCGAAATCGAGCAGCTGATCGCGCAGCGCAAGCTGCAAAAACATATCCGCATCACCGGCTGGATCAGCAGCGAGCAGGTGCGCAAGGAAATCCTGGCAGCCCGCGCGCTGGTACTGCCCAGCTTTGCCGAAGGCCTGCCGGTGGTGGTGATGGAAGCGATGGCGCTGCGCCGGCCGGTACTCACGACCTACGTCGCCGGCATTCCCGAGCTGATCGAATCCGGCAAGCACGGCTGGCTTTTCCCGGCGGGTGACGTCGAAGCGCTGGCCGCTGCGATGGAGGAACTCCTCGCCTTGCCGCTTGCAGCACTGGAGCAAATGGGCGATGCCGCCTATCAGCGCGTACTGGAGCGGCATGACATCGACACCGAGGCGACCAAGCTGTCGCGGTTGTTCCATGCCGCCGCAGCGCCCGCTCCGCAGCAAATTCTCGAAGAAAAGAAACGCTTCGTATGATGCTGATCCTGCAGATTGTTTTCGTGCTGCTGTGCCTGGTGCTCTTCGTGCCGGCTTTTGTCTTTGCCCTGCAAGTGGTACTGGCGCTGCCGATCTTCAAACGCAAGAGCCTCCTGTTCGGCGCCCGCCCGAAAATTGCGGTGCTGATGCCCGCCCATAACGAATCCGCCGGCATCGCGCGGCCGCTCAATGCCATCCAGATGCAGCTGCAACCGGGCGACCGCGTGCTGGTCGTCGCCGACAACTGCAACGACGACACCGCCGACATTGCGCGTGCCAACGGCGCGGAAGTGATCGTTCGCCACGACCCGGAAAAACGCGGCAAAGGCTATGCGCTCGATTTCGGCGTGCGGCACCTCGCAGCCCATCCGCCGGAAGTGGTGATCGTGGTCGATGCCGACTGCGTGGTACACGGCTATGCGCTCGACATGCTGGCGCGCCACGCGCTCGCCGTTTGCCGTCCGGTGCAGGCGCTGTACCTGATGCATTCGCCGGAGGGCGCCAGCCTCAAGACCAAGGTTGCCGAGTTCGCCTGGGCGGTCAAGAACTGGGCGCGGCCGCTGGGCTATCACCATCTGGGCTTGCCCTGCCAGCTGATGGGAACCGGCATGGCGTTCCCCTGGCATCTCATCCAGCATGCCAACCTGGCCAGCGGCCATATCGTCGAAGACCTCAAGCTCGGCCTCGATTTCGCGGCAGCAGGCTACGCCCCGCATTTTTGCCCGGGCGCGAAAGTGACCAGCGTGTTTCCCGCGAATAGCGAAGGCGAGCAATCGCAGCGCACCCGCTGGGAACATGGCCACCTCGGCATGCTGGCGCAGGAGGGCATGCCGCGTTTGAAACAAAGCCTGCGCACCCGCAATGGCGGCCTGCTGGCGCTGACGCTCGACCTCTGCGTGCCACCGCTGGCCTTGCTGGTCTTGTTGACCGCTGCATTGTGCGTTCTTGGCGGCGTGCTCTGGTTCCTGACCGGCGACCTCTGGCCGTGGGTACTCCCCCTGATCGACATGGCGCTGGTAGGCGGAGCAGTTTTCATCGCCTGGGCGCGCTTCGGCCGCAAGATACTTTCATTGCCCAACCTGGCATACGCGCCGTTTTATGCGCTGAGCAAGATTCCCCTGTATCTGAAATTTCTTGTGCGTCGCCAAGTCGACTGGGTGCGATCGCGGCGCGATTGAGGCCACGCGATGTTCATCGGAATCCAGATCTTGCGGGGATTGGCGGCGGCGATGGTGGTGTGTCATCACTATCTCGCGTCGCAGGTCGAGCGGGGCGCCGAGGTCGGGCAGTGGGCACTGGAGTTCGGCGGTTCAGGCGTCGATATCTTCTTTGTGATCAGCGGCTTCATCATGATGATCACGCAGTCCGATCTTGCCGGCAAGGGACGGCAATACTCAGCCAAGCAGTTTCTCGCGCGCCGTCTGGTGCGCATTGCGCCGCTGTACTGGGTGCTTACGGCACTGGCATTCGGCCTCGCCTCGCTGGCCGGGGCGGCGGTGAATACCCAGATCGGCCTTGAGAAATTCCTGATGTCCATGCTGTTCCTGCCTTATAGCGAGCAGGCGATCTCGATGAGTGCCGACGCGCATACCGCGTATGTGATTCCGATGGCATGGACGCTGACCTTCGAATGGTTCTTCTACCTGGTCTTTGCGACGGCGCTCGCTTTCGGGCTGCATTCCTATGCGCGGCTACGGTTCATCGCCACGGTATTCGTCGCGCTGGTCGTGATTGGCTTGCTGGCCCAGCCGCAGGCGCCAGTGTTGCAGGTGATGACCAGCCCTTTGCTCTTTGAATTTCTGCTCGGCTGCGGGGTGGCGGTGATTTACATGAAGGGCCTGCGCCTGAAAACGGAATTTGCCGTGCTGCTGGCGGTGATCGGAGTGGCGGTGCTCGTCAACCAGCTGCACGGCTCGGTTTTCGAACGGACCGCGATCTGGGGCCTGGCCGCATTCGCCCTGATTTCCGCAGCGGCGCTCGGGGAGCGAGAAATTCGACCGACTTTTGCGATCCGGCCTTTCGCGCGGCTGGGGGATATTTCCTATTCGTTGTATCTCGCGCATTTTTTTACGCTGGCGCTGTTCGTGCGGATACAGGATCGCGTCCCCGTCCTGAATGACAGCTTTGGCGTGCCGGCGATCGTGGCTTTTGCGCTGCTGAATATCTTGGTGGCTGAATTGTGCTATCGCTTCATCGAGGATCCGGCACGCAAATTCTTCGCCAGGGCGGATTTCGCCTGGCTGGGTTCGAAACGCAAGGTGACCGAGCCGTGAATACGGTACAACGGCATGCCTGGGTGGATTACGCCAAGGGCATCGGCATCCTGCTGGTGGTCTACGGGCACATCGCGCGCGGCGTTTATTCCGCAGGCATCGAGTTCGACGAGCAGTGGTTCAAGCTCGTGGACAGCGTCATCTACACGTTTCATATGCCCTTGTTTTTCTTCCTGTCGGGGCTGTTTTTCCATAATTCGCTGAAGAAACGCGGGGGCGCCGAAATGGTCGCCAGCAAAGCCGACACCATCCTGTATCCCTATATCCTCTGGTCGCTTTTGCAGGGGTTCGTGGAGCTGATCTTTTCGCGCTATACCAACGATGTCGTGTTCTTCGAGGACGTGGTCAACCTGCTGGAACCGCGCGCGCAATTCTGGTTCCTGTTTGCGCTGTTCATGATCACGGTGGTGGCCATTCCCATCTATGCTGCATTGCAGCGGCGGCTGTTTCTCGCCGTCGTGCTGTTTTCCGGGGCGGTGTTTGTGTTCCAGCAATCCCTGCCGGAATTTTTCCACTCCGATTATCTGTATGCGTGGTTCGTGTTTTTTGCTTTCGGCGTCTGGTTCAACGAAATAAAGCAGACGTTCCTGGAGCGGGCCAACATGCTCGTCCTGCCGTTTTTTTTCCTGTTCGTATTCAGCCAATGGCTGTTCCACGGCTATTTCCAGATGACGCATGAAGACATGGGGGCGGGCATGCTGGTGCTGGCGATGATCGCCATCCTCTTCGTCGTACTGCTTTCCCATGCGCTTGCACGCTATCCCAACCGCTACCTGCTGACCATCGGCTATTCGTCGATGGCGATCTACCTGATGCACGTGCTGGCGGGAAGCGGGGTGCGGGTGCTGCTGCAGAAGGTGCTGCATATCGAGAACCTGTACGCGCATTTGGCGCTGGGATTCTCGTTAGCGGTGTTGATCCCAGTCGGTATTTTGAAGTTGTGTCGACGCTGGAACCTGATGTTCCTGATTGAAGCGCCAGAGAAAGTCTCGGGGCAATACTGGTACCAGAAAAAGCTGGGTACCAGAGTCGCATAAAGGCGGCGCTTGAAGGCGCGGCCATGAATTAAGAGCCTGCTGAATGGGCTCTGCAGAGGAAGCGTCATGGAAAGAGATCGATTCAATGTGCTGGACGGATGGCGCGGCATCAGTATTTTGCTGGTATTGGCGACACATTTATTACCCCTTGGGCCGCATGCCTGGAAGCTGAATATCTCCGCCGGCATACTCGGCATGGTTTTCTTCTTCGTGCTGTCGGGGTTCCTGGTCACGCATTTCCTGCTGACCCGCTACGGCCTGGTGGATTTCCTGATCCGGCGGTTTTTCCGCATCCTGCCGCTTGCGTGGCTCTACATGACACTGATGTTCCTGATCTCGCCGGTAACGCTGGAGGTCTGGCTCGCGCATTTCATGTTCTATATCAATTATCCGCCCGAGAGATTCGTCGACACGACGCCGCATATATGGTCACTATGCGTCGAAATCCATTTCTATCTCGGTATGGCGATCCTGGTCGGGATGTTCAACAAGCGCGGCTTATTGCTGATTCCTGCCTTGCTCATCGCGTTTACCCTGTTCCGTGCGACGAATGGCGTGCATTACTCGATCATGACGCATTTCCGCATCGATGAAATCCTGGCCGGCGCCATGCTTGCCTTGATTTACAACGATAAGCTGAGCGGTGCATTCAAGATATTCCTGAGCCATGCAAGTTTTCCGGTCTCGTTTGTCCTGCTGTTGATTTCCTGCCATCCCGACGGTGGCTTCCTGTGTTACCTGCGGCCCTATTTTGCTGCCATCCTGGTGGGGTCTACGTTGTTCAACCCGCAGACCCGGGTGGCCGGGCTGCTGCAACATAAGGTTCTGCTCTACATTGCCACCATCTCCTTCGCGCTGTATGTGATCCATCCCTTCCTGATGACGACGTGGCTGGGTAGCGGCGACGACCTGGAGAAATACGCGAAGCGTCCCCTGTTATTTGCGCTGCTGTTCCTCAGCGCGCATGTATCAACCTTTTACTACGAGCAAAAGTGGATTGCGCTCGGTAAAAGGCTTTCTTCAAAACTTCGCGTAGGAGTCTCTCTTGAACTCAAATAAAAAACTTATCCTATCCGCGCTGATGGCGGTGCCGCTGGCTGTTTCGGCGGAAACCGTCATTACCGATGCCGTATTCGCACCCACCAGTTTCTGGTACACGCCGATTCCTGCAACGGTGCCGCTGCATTCCAATTCGGCCAATTTTGTAAAGGAAATCCTGCGGCAAAAGGCGGCCAACTATGGCACGGTCACTATCAATACCAAGGAATATACAAGCCCGGTTTACATTGCAGGGTCCGGGGCGCCGACGGTCAAGGTTACGCAATGGGATTGCCAGAAAAAAGGCTATTCGGATAGCAGCCTGGCCGAACAGTGGGCGGCAGTGCCCATACCCGGCTATGCCGTGCAATCCAAAGGTACCGATGGCGAGATGACCATCTACCAGCCTTCGACCGATACGGTCTGGGAATTCTGGCAGGCCAAAAAAGTCGACGGAAAGTGGATGGCCTGTTGGGGTGGACGCATCCAGAATGCCAAGGCCAGCAATGGCGTGTTCTACAAGCATTACGGTACCACGGCCACAAGCTTGCCTTTTCTAGGCGGACAGATCACCGCCGAGGAATTGCAGCGCGGCGAGATCAAGCATGCGATCGGCTTCTCTGTGGTCGATGCCGAAGACAAGAGCATTTATTCCTGGCCAGCCAACCGCTCGGATGGAGTCAATCCTACTTATGCTGCCAATCGCATCCCGGAAGGATTGCGCTTCCGGCTCGATCCCGCAGTCAATGTCGATGCGCTGCCGATGAGCCGGGCTGGCAAGATCATCGCCAAGGCGGCACAGAAGTACGGTTTCGTGGTCTGGGATCGTTCGGGAGCATTGGCATTGCGCGCGCAGAATGCCGTTTCGTATACTGCGCTGGGCCAGTCCGATCCCTACCCGTCGCTGTTCGGCGGCCATCCCAACTATGCGGTGCTGAATGGTTTCCCATGGGACAAGCTGCAGTTTCTCCCCATGCATTATGGCCAGTAACTGGCCTTTAGCCCTCCACAACAGCGGACAGAAATCATTGGAAATGGGTTCTGTCTGCATCCTGAGACAGACTTAATCAATATAAATCAGTGACTTATCGTGATTGATGGGGTTGATGTCGTTGTGAGGCGACGGAAACCCCATTTTTGATATTAGATAGATCGGGTTATTTTCCTTATTAATCAGCATCTTGTTCTGATGGCACGCGGATTGCTACATCATGTAACGATATAGCTGACTTGGAAGGAATTTTGAAATTGAGCCTGGGTAAGGTCGTTCCTATTGCTGGCTTCCCCGTCCACGAAGCAACACCGCAGGATCTGGCGATCCATCTTTTATCCGTATTGCGGCAGCACGAAAAAATCTCACTGCTGTTTGCCAATAGCAACTTTGTCGTCAAGTGCAAAGCGCTTCTGGGGCGCATGTACAACGACAGCGTGCTCATCGTCAACGATGGTGTTGGCCTGGATATCGTTGCCAAATTCATGCGCGGCCGTGCGTTCAAGGCCAACCTGAACGGTACCGACTTCACTCCCTACCTTTTCCGCGAATCCTCCCGCCCGTTGCGCGTTTTCATGCTGGGCGCGAAGCCGGAAATCGTGGAAAAGGCCGTCAATTACGTTGAACAGCAACTGGGGCAGGTGGTGGTCGGCTACTGCGATGGTTATAGCGGCCTGCGCGACAGCGATGAAATCATTGCCCGCATCAATGCTTCCGAGGCCGAAGTCCTGCTGGTTGCGCTGGGCAATCCGCTGCAGGAGGAGTGGATACTCAACCACCGCGATGCGCTGGACGTCGGTGTCGTCACTGGCGTGGGTGCGCTCTTCGATTTCTGGGCAGGCAACAAGCCGCGAGCGCCTGCACTTATCCAGAAAATGCGGATGGAGTGGTTCTATCGGCTATGCCATGAACCGCGACGATTGCTGCGCCGGTATACGCTCGACATGCTGGTGTTTTTTGCGCAGTGCCTCAAGTACCGCAAAGGCCCGGATATCAAAGAAATTTCTGATGCAACGTCCAAACCGGTCATTGAAAACTCATAAGGATCAAGTATGAAAATATTAGTCGTTGGCGGCGCAGGATATATCGGTTCCCATATGGTCAAGATGCTGCTGGAAGAAGGGCATGAGGTCGTCACCTACGACAACCTGTCTTCCGGATTCCGCGATGCCGTGCTCGGGGGTGAATTCGTGAAAGGTGACCTGGCGGACAAGGCCAGGCTGGACGAGGTATTCCGTGTTCACCAGCCCGAGGCTGTCATGCACTTCGCTTCGCATATCCAGGTAGGCGAATCCGTCCGTCATCCGGACAAGTACTATTTGAACAACGTCAGCAATACATTGAATCTGCTGGATGCCATGGTGCGTCACGAGGTGGAGTATTTCATCTTCTCCTCGACCGCGGCCATTTTCGGCGAGCCGGAATATATCCCGATCGATCATGCGCATCCCAAGGAACCACTCAATCCCTACGGTCGCTCGAAATGGATGATCGAGCAGATCCTGGGGGATTACGAAAACGCCTACGGGCTCAAGTCGGTCTGCCTGCGCTATTTCAACGCTGCAGGCGCGGATCCCTCGGGTTTGCTCGGCGAGCGCCACGACCCCGAGACGCACCTGATCCCGCTGGTGCTCCAGGCCCTCTCCGGCCGTCGCGAATCGATCACCGTGTTCGGGCGCGATTACGACACGCCGGACGGCACCTGCATGCGCGACTACATCCACGTGGTCGATCTGTGTACCGCACATCTATTGGCGTTGCAGCGCCTGATGGCGACCGGATTGAGCCGTCGCTACAACCTGGGCAACGAATCCGGCTATACCGTGCAGGAAGTCATCGATGCCGCAGAAGCGGTAACCGGCTGTGTGGTTCGTGTCGAGGAAGGCCCGCGCCGCCCCGGCGATCCGGCCATGCTGGTGGCAGACGCCACCCTGGCGCGCGAAGAACTCGGATGGAACCCTGTTTACTCCGATCTCGACACCATCATCAAGCATGCCTGGCAGTGGGAGATGCTTCATCTCCAGAGCGAACGCAAGCAATGCGTGGCTTGATTGCCGCGTTTTTATCAACTTGTTAGAAAAATCGATACCATGACAAAAATTACCAAAGCTGTTTTCCCTGTTGCCGGTCTCGGCACCCGTTTTCTCCCTGCCACCAAGGCCAGCCCGAAGGAAATGCTGCCCATCGTGGACAAGCCCTTGATCCAGTATGCGGTTGAAGAGGCCGTTGCCGCCGGCATTACCGACATGATCTTCATCACCGGGCGCAACAAGCGCTCCATCTCGGACCATTTCGATATGGCGTATGAGCTCGAAAACGAACTGGAGCTCAACGGCAAGCAGGCGCTGCTCAAGGTCGTGCGCAGCATCGTGCCCAAAAACATCAACTGCATCTACATTCGCCAGAACCGTGCCTTGGGTCTTGGCCATGCCGTTCTGATGGCAAAGCCGGTAGTGCAGGATGAGCCGTTTGCGGTATTGCTCGCCGATGACTTGCTCGATGGCAAGACGCCGGTAATGAAGCAGATGGTGGAGGCATACGATTATTACAATTGCTCGCTGCTGGGCGTCGAGGATGTGCCGCGTGAACAGACGCGCAGCTACGGCATCGTTGCCTCGCGCCCCCTGGATGACAGGGTCGAACAGGTTTCCGGCATCGTCGAAAAGCCCAAGCCCGAAGACGCCCCTTCCACGCTGGGGGTGGTCGGCCGCTATGTGCTGACGCCGCGAATCTTCCATTATCTGGAGAACATCCAGGCCGGTTCCGGCGGTGAAATCCAGCTCACCGATGGGATTGCATCGCTGCTCAACGAAGAGCAAGTGCTCGCTTATCGCTATGAGGGCATACGCTACGATTGCGGCTCCAAGAACGGCTATCTTGAAGCGACGGTCAAGCTCGCACTACGCCATCCAGAGGTTGGCAAGGAGTTCCGGGCCATGCTGGAAGCAATGTTCGAGCAATCTCCTGAAATTAGCGCCAAAGCCTTTGAAAAAACAAGGGAATTGCTTGTGGTGGGTGGCAATAGTTGATGTTTGATTTTTGCTATGCTATGGTCCTTTCAGGTTAAGGAATTAAAGAAAAAGGGAGCATATCGGATGGCAAATTCGGACAGCGCGGGTGATTTCAAAAAAAGGCCTCGCAAGACCTTGAATCCCGGCACCTGCAGCAAAGTTCTTGTGACTTCCATTCTGACCTTGGCGCCGGCTGTTGCCGGCGCGGGCGGTACTGTTTACGCGCCCGATCCGCTCGACAAGATCGAAAATACCGATACGCTGAATTTTATCGTCGGAGGCCAGGTACGCTACGACAGCAACCTGTTCCGCCTGTCCGGCTCCGAAGATCCGGAGCCGTTTCTCGGCAGATCGCAGAAATCCGACATCATTTACACAACCAATGCCGGGATACGCATCGACAAGCCATACTCGCAGCAACGGTTTGTGATTGATGCGATGGTGGTCGATAACCGCTTCAAGACTTACGATTTTCTCGATTACACCGCTTTCAACTACAGCGCCGCCTGGCACTATCATGTGACGCCGCGCATCAGCGGCATCCTGCTGGCCGAGCAGAAGCAGGAACAGAACAGCTTCGCCGAGTTCCGTGAAACCGAGAAAAACGTGCAGACCAGCAATGTACGGTTGTTCACCGTTGACGGTGATATCGGCGGAGGTTTCCATGCGTTGGCAGGCCTGCTGGACGTCAGGGCCCGCAACAGCAAGCAATTCGAGCAGATCGGCGATTACCAGCAGGACGGTTTCGAACTGGGTGGCAAGTGGGTAGCGCGCTCGCAAAACTGGATTTCGCTGCTGCAGCGCGAGACGGATGGCGAATACCGTGGACGCGCGCTCGATCCGGTTCAGCAGCTCGATACCGGCTTTGACCAGAGTGAAACCGAGGCCAATGTTTTCTGGCGCCTTACCGGAAAATCCACCATCGACGGCAAGCTGGCCTATGTAAAACGCGAGCATGACAACTTCGATGACCGCGATTACTCGGGCATGACCGGCCGCTTCCTCTATCGCTGGGAAGTCACGGAGAAAACCTCGCTCAATTTATCGTTGTCACGCAACATCTACAGCTATCAGGAAGACGAAAACAGCTACTACATCGCCGAGACCTTCTCGATAGCGCCCGTATGGGAATACAGCCCCAAGACCACTTTCCGCGCACGCTACGACTATAGCGACCGCGACTACCGCGGTGCCATCACAGCCATCCCGGAGCTGCGTCAGGACAAGCTGCAAATCTTTCAACTTGCCGCAGACTGGAAGGCTGCCCGCAACATTATCGTGACCGGCATATTGCAGCGCGACAAGCGGAGTTCGAACTTCGAGGACTTTGATTACAACGCGAATTCGGCCAGTATCAACGCGCAGTTCCTGTTCTGAATCAAGCCTGATCACTTACAGGTTTCAGGTAATAAAAAAGCCGGCTTTGTCCGGCTTTTTTATTTGGCTGGCGAATTCAGTTCTAGCTCGAAGAACCCTGATAAAAAGGCGTGCGATCCAACAATGACCGCACGCCTTTTTTGCTTGCGCCCTCAGGCGTAAGCCGGATTGACGAACTCCTCCATGCCGAAAGACTGGACGCGCGGGACGCGTACTTCGGTTTTGAACCAGCCAGTATAGGCAGAAGGCGAGGACCATACCTGGAAGTGCAGGTGCGACAAGGCGTGGACGTCGTTGAGCAGGATCATCTTTTCCTGGACGTTCAGCGCATCCGGACCATTCCGTAGGGCCTTATCCACCAGACGCAGGCGATTACGGCGCAAGGGCTCGGGCTGCGGAATACGCACGGTGCCGAAAGAGCACATCAAGGCATTCACGCTGGGGTTGGTGACGGCCTCGCTGAAGTCGTGCTGTTTTATCGTATATCCCATTTCCGTTTGCACGCTACGCAATTCCTCCGGTGGGTTGACTTCTTCAGGAATGAGGAAGAAGCCGAGCCTGCGCAGCTTGCGGCCGAATGCCGGGCTGCTGGTGTAAACCGAAATCGGGATCGAGAATACCAGCGCCCCCAGAATGGGAAGCATCCACAGCAGGAATGACGGATTGAGCCAGTAGACGGCTGCTCCCCACACGAAGCCGAGCAGCGTGTGCCATCCGTGGTGGCGGGCCGCCAGGCCCCATGGCGTCGCGGTATCTTCGCGCGGCGGCGATTTCCACTGGATTTTAAGGCCGGTCAGGGCGGCCAGGACGAACTGCGTATGGAACAGCATGCGTATTGGCGCCATCAACATCGAGAACAGCCATTCGGCAAGCATGCTGATCAGCAGTCGTAGCGTCCCGCCGAACTGGCGCGTGCCGCGCATGATGATGAGTGCGACGCTCAGCAGCTTGGGCAGGAACAGCCAGGTGGCCGTCACGCCGAACAAGGCCATCGCGCGCTCCGGATGCCATTCCGGCCATATCGGGAATAGCTGTTGCGGCTGCACGAAATACTCCGGCTCGACCAGGGTGTGTTCTGCCAGCAGCCAGGTGGAGAGCAGCAGGAATGCCAGCCACAGCAACGCTGAAACATAAGCGACTACTCCGGTTACGAACACCGCGCGGTGGGCCGCATGAAATCCTGGCGCCCAGAGCAGGCGGAAATTCATCAGGTTGCCATGGCACCAGCGGCGGTCGCGATTCAGTTCATCCAGCAGGTTGGGTGGCATTTCCTCATAACTGCCGGGCAGGTCGTAGGCAATCCACACGGCCCAGCCGGCGCGGCGCATCAAGGCTGCTTCGACGAAATCGTGCGACAGGATTTCGCCCGACAATGAGCCGCGGCCCGGCAATCGGCCGAGTGCGCAGTGCTTGATGAATGGCTCGACGCGGATGATGGCGTTATGGCCCCAGTAATGCGATTCGCCCAATTGCCAGTAGTGCAGGCCGGCGAGAAAGAGCGGCCCGTAAACCCGGCTCGCGAATTGCTGTAGCCGCGCATAGAAAGTGTCGCGTCCGGCAGCGTGAGGCCCGGTCTGGATGATGCCGGCATTGGGGTTGGCTTCCATCAATTGCGTCAGCCGCGACAGGCAGTCGCCGGTCATCACGCTGTCCGCATCCAGGACCACCATGTAGCGATAGTTGCTGCCCCAGCGGCGGCAGAAGTCGGCGACGTTGCCGCTCTTTCTTTTGATCCGGTGCTGGCGCCAGCGGTAGAAGATACGCCCGAAGCCGCCGACGCTGCGGCACAGTTCCAGCCAGGCTTCGGATTCGGCAACGCGGGTGTCAGGATCGTTGCTGTCGCTCAGCACGTAGAAATCGAAGTGCTGCAGATTTCCTGTTTTTTCCAGCGACTCGTAAGTCGCACGCAGGCCGGCAAAGACGCGTGCCACATGCTCGTTGCAAATGGGCATGATGATCGCGGTGCGGGCGTCGGGCGCAATGGGTGTGTCGTCGGCGGCGCTTTTTGAAATCGCATGGCGATCTCCGCCGAATTGCAACACGTAATAACCCATGAGCGCAGTCCAGAATCCGGCTGAGACCCAGGCGCAAAGAATTGCGAAGAGCGACAGTACCGCCATTTCCAAGGGTTTTTCGCCGTGATAGGGCAGCACTGCCATCATGGAATACGTCGCCATGACGGTTTGGGCCAGAATCAGCAGTATCAATACCGTGCGGCGCACGCTGGCTATGCGATGCCAATGACCGCGCGGATCGGGCGAGTCGGGCGTGACTTTGCCGGTACGTTGCGCGCCTCCCGGACGCAGCCAGCTCATCAGCTTGCCTAGCATCGCGCGTACAGGATTCGGCGGCCAGGACACCGGCGCCATCGGCGTCCGGTTGATCGGCGGCGCGACAGACAGGGAGGGCTCAGGCGTTTCCGCTGACGCAGCAGCGGTGTAATGCTGGGTCGCTTCCCTGTTTTCGGCGAGCGAATTGCCATATGCGAATTGCAGGCGGCGATTGACGGAAGCCCAGGCAGGGTTATCCAGGTCGAAGCCTTCGCCGGCAAGCACCTCATGCAGGCAGATCAGGGCGGATGATGGATCGGCAGCGTCTTCGGATTCGGCAACCTTGCGCAATACCGACTGGCGCAACTCCGTATCCACCGGAAACTGGTCGAGATAGCGTTCGCAGGCCGCTAATGCGGACCCGCTCAATCGGGGGGAAGTATGTAGGTCCATGTCTCTGAGATCGCCGTGTTGTTGCTGCGCAGATAGCTGCGCAGCTCGATGGGTTTGTTGTTGTCCACGCGCTTCACGCGGATGGATTGCCTCCACGTGCCGGTGACAACATTGGGATAAAGCGTGTTTTCTACAAGCTGGCCGTTGTCGTCGATGGACACGACTGCTTCCATCTTGGCCTCTGTACTCATCTTGCGCAGCCCCGGGCCGTCGAAATCAAGAATGAAGCCGATGCTGCCGTCCGGATGCTTGACGTAACTGTTGCCACGCCGTGTTTGCACTACCCAGGAGGAAGGTGGCCGGGTTTCATTATCCTTCTGCCACTGGATGCGGTATTCCAGGCTGTAGGGTACGCGCGGCTTGGGCGGCGTATCCGGGATCCAGTAGGCGACGATGTTGTCGTTGGTTTCGTCCGGCGAAGGAATCTGCACCAGTTCCACACGCCCCGGCCCCCAGTCACCCTTGGGCTCGATCCAGGCACTGGGCCGTTTATCGTAGCGCGCCTCCAGGTCTTCGTAATGGCTGAAATCGCGGTCGCGCTGCATCAGGCCGAATCCGCGCGGATTGACGGTCGAGAACGAAGTGGTGAGCAGGCGCTTGGGGTTGATTAGCGGTCGCCACATCCATTCTTCATTGCCGGTGCGTACCTGCAAGCCGTCCGAGTCGTGCACTTCGGGCCGGAAGTCATCTACTGGTGCCTTGTTGTTTTCGCCGAAGAAATACATGCTGGTCAGCGGCGCGATGCCCAGCTTGCCGACGTTGTCGCGCATGAATAGGCGGCTGTAGACATCCATGGTCGTGTTCGCGCCCGGCGTGATGACGAAGCGATAGGCGCCGACGGCGCGCGGCGAATCCAGCAGGCCGTAGATCACCAGATGTTTACTGAACATGCTGGGCCGTTCCAGCCAGAATTCGACGAAACGGGGAAACTCCTCGCCCGAGCTCATTGCCGTGTCGATGGCCAATGCCCGCGCCGATAGTCCATATATCTGACCTTTGCCCAGCGCGCGGAAATAGCTGGCACCGAGGAATACCAGGACTTCATCCTTGTATTGCGGGTTATTGATCGGGAAGTGAACGCGGAAGCCGGAAAACCCTACGTCCTTCCATTCCTTGGTGTTGAATTTGTTGGCGCCGTAATCGAAATTGGCAGGATCCAGCTTGATTTCATGCACACCCTGGCTATTGATCTCATTGATCTTGACCTGCTGGTTGTAGTGCCAGCCCTGATGGAAGAAAGTCAACTCGAAAGGCAGATTGGCACTACGCCAATGGGATTTATCGGGCTTGAAGCGGATATCCCTGAATTTGTCGTAATCTAGGGTTTCCAGGTCCTTGGGCAGGCTGGTGTCAGCTTTCTTGAAAGGCGTCGCAGACAACTGCTCGGCGCGCTTGGCGACATCATTGAAATCAAAGGCAAACGCTGCATGGCTCCACAGCAACAAAAAAATGGCAAAAGCCATGTATCCCGTGAAGCGGTTATAAAAAAATAACGGATTTAAGCCATTGTTTTTATCGCTGATTAATAAGTATTGTTTTTGCACAACCAAATCTCCGAATAGACCTGTATTGCTAGGCAAGAAGAGTGCCAGCTAAAAAGAAGGGTTCGGCACACAAAAATATTTTTTAAGTAGTTGATTATTAATGGTTCGATCGGGCTATGAAGATCTCTTTTTCAAGGCTCGGACAACTTAAATATGGCTTAAAGGGTGCGAATTTCAATAGATGTCTCCTTATCGAGACATAAAAAAACAAATAAAAACATCAGCTTGCATTCTTATGATTGCCCTCTGGTCGTGGATCGGCGACAGGTTTTGATAGCAGAAACTGCTTTGAGACTTGTCTGGTCGAATACTAACTACGGCAGTGTCACCAAGGCATCGTCTAAAACCGCAAAGGCTTATAGGAATTTACTGACAAACGGAACCTGCCCCGGCCTCATGCAGGGCTCAGCGTCATGCAAGGCATTGGAGCGGTATAGTCGCGGATATTGATGATGACGGCGTCAAAACCCCGCCCATAACGAAATGGGATCTCAGCATTTGGAAAAAGGAACCTTGATGACCATCACCCTACGCTTTCACGAAACTGGCGGACCCGAGGTTTTGCGGGTCGAAAATATTGCCGTTGCCGCGCCCGGCCCCGGTGAAGCCCGCGTGCGGCACCATGCCATTGGGCTCAACTTCATCGACATTTACCAGCGCAGTGGGCTGTACAAGGTGCCCTTGCCGTCCGGTGCGGGCAATGAGGGCGCCGGCGTGGTCGAGGCTGTAGGCGAAGGCGTGACATGGGTAAAGCCTGGTGACCGCGTTGCCTATGCCGGCGGGCCGATCGGATCGTATTGCGAAGTGCGCAACATGCCGGCGGACCGGTTATGCGTGCTGCCTGAGGATATTTCTTATGAGCAGGCCGCCGCCATGATGCTGAAAGGCATGACGGTGCAATACCTGATCCGCCGCACGTATGCGGTTCAGGCGGGCGACTCGGTGCTGTTTCACGCCGCCTCCGGCGGAGTTGGGCTGATCGCCTGCCAATGGCTGAAGGCGCTCGGCGCCACAGTGATCGGCACCGCGGGCTCGGAAGAGAAATGCGCGCTCGCCCGGGCGTACGGCGCCGATCACTGCATCAATTACCGCACCGAAAACTTCGTCGAACGGGTGAGGGAAATCACTCATGGCGCAGGCGTGCGCGTCGTTTACGATTCGGTCGGCAAGGATACGTTCATGGGTTCGCTGGATTGCCTGCAACCGCTGGGCATGATGGTCAGTTTTGGCAACGCTTCCGGCCCGGTGCCGCCGTTCGATCTTGGCCTGCTGACGCAGAAGGGCTCGCTTTTCCTTACCCGCCCTTCGCTGTTCAGCTACACGGCCAAGCGTAATGATCTGGAAGCCACGGCGCAGGAATTGTTTGATGTCGTGCGCAGCGGGCAGGTAAAAATCGACATCGGTCAACGCTACCCGCTGACGAGTGCGGCAGACGCGCATCGCGACATGGAAGCGCGCAAGACTACCGGCGCCAGCCTATTGATTCCCTGATTTCATGCGCGACCTGGACGAGCTTTTCGCTGCCCTGCAAAAATCCGATTTCCGCCGCAGCTTCCAGTTGCGCGGCAAGGATCTCGATTACCTGCGCAGCAAGGGTTTGCCTGTCGTACTCGCGCACGCGGAGGATTTTATCGCCAGGCGGCTGGCCCCGGCCGTGATTCCAAACGACGGCAAGCAAACCCCTTTTCGCGGCCACCCCGTCTTCGTCGCCCAGCACGCCACCGCCTGCTGTTGCCGCGGCTGCCTGGAAAAATGGCATCGCATTCCCGCTGGGCGGGCACTGACGGAAGAGGAGCAAAAGCATGTACTGGCGACATTGGAACGTTGGCTGCAAACGCAATCCGGTCCGTCGTCCGCAGCGCGTCAATCCAGCTTCAACTGGCCTTGAGCGGCGACTCCTCGTCCGGCCTGCGATTCCGACCGCGCCAGAAATCCAGTAAATCGGGCAGGAAAGTGAGCAGGATCAGCAGACCGGCGAGACTGAGGTACACCCAACGCAGCGAGTAGTCGGTGACGAAGCTTGCCGCCGGTTTCTGGGACTGTATGAAATCGTAGAACTCTTCAGTGTCTCGACCTTCGATGTAGCTGCCCTTGATTTCCTGCGCCAGCGACTTCAGGTAGGTGCTATCCAGTTGCGACAAGTAGCGATCGTATTCCGCATAAGCCACTTCAGGGTCGGGCTCGTCCTTGCTGGTGTCGGAATAGGAAGCCCCGACTGCGCCGTTTTCCTTGGCGTCGGAACTCCAGTAGCCCACCCACTTGTTGGCCGCGTTATAGCGCGGTATCGCAACCGGCTCGTGGCCGCCGACGCCGACGAACACTACGTTCTGCCCGATCTGCACGCCGGAAAGATCCAGTTTGTTGATGGCATTGATCTTCGGGGCTTCGTCGCCGTCGCTGAAAAACAGCATCTTTGCCGGTGCGTTTAGCGAATCGAAAACGCTGGCCGCCGCTTTCACGCCGAAGCTCAGCCGGCTGTTGCCGGACCACGCCATGCGCCATTCCAGATGTTCGATGGATTCGGTGATCTCGTCGTAATTGGCGCAGACCTCCAGCGGCATGAACAGCAACGCGACATTCTCGGCCGCGAAAACGCCCAGGCTGATATACGTGCCGCACGGCGAAGTCTCCACGACGCGTCTCATCAGATGCTGCGTATAGGCCATGCGGCTGACGTTCTGCCCGCCCAGCTTCACGTCCTCCGCGTTCATGCTTTGCGATACATCGGCGACCAGCAAGTAGTTATGTACTTCCTGCTTCAACGGAATCTGCGGTTTGACCAGCGCCAGCACGAGTAGCAGCGCGGCCCCGGCAAACAGCGCCGACTCGTGATGCGCACGGAGAATATCGAGGACTTTTTTCATGGCAATCCGATCGGCAGGTTGCTGAGTTCCATGCCGGATTGCTCCTTCGCCGCACCCTTGGTGCCCGCCGGCATTACGCCGTGCAGCAGGGTCAGGTTGAACTTGGCTGCGCGTAGCGCCGGGTCGGTACGCAGCGCTTGCTCATAGCCCATGCGTGCCTGGCTGAAGGCATAGCGCGCTTCGTCCTTGAGCGTGCCGTCGTCATTCAGCCGGCGTTCCAGCCCTGAGAGAAACAGGTTGTTGGCAATGTTGAACTGGATGCGCGCGCGTTCGGGCGTTTCCGGTGCCATTTCCAGTAACTGGCCGTAGGTCTGCACCGCATGCTTGTAGTCCTGGCGTTGGCCCTGGTCGTAAGCGGCGGCGAATTTTTTCTGGAACGGATAAGTGTCGTCTGCCAGTGGCTTGCCGGCAGCCAAAGCAGCATTGACGCGCCCGATCTGCCACGTTTGATTGGTTTCGTAGGCCATGCCGGCCAGCCCGGCGACGAACAGCAGGCCCAGTACGATGTTTTTTGTTTTCAGGCGGTTTTCCATGAATGCACCCTCAGATTCTTGACGATGAATAACAACAAGCAGAGGCCCAGCGCCAGCAGTATCAGGTCGCGCGCGTAGTCGTGGCCCGGCATGTTGACGGCATACTGGATCACGTTTTTCTCGCGGGCGTCGATGTCCTGCAGCGCCGATTGCAGTGCGGTGGGATTGTCCGCCTCGTAGGCGCGGTACTTGATCTTGAGCGACTTGAAGTACTGGTTCAGCTCGATGACCGGCGGCACTGAAACGTAGCCCTCGTTCTTGCCGAAGATGCTGATGTCGTCCGGCTCGCGCAACACGATCCAGTAGAGGTTGAGTTTCTTGCTGGTGAGCTGCTCCTGGATCTTCTGCTTTACGCGCGGGCTGATCTTGCCCGCGCCGTCCGACAGCAGAATGATCGCGCGCGAACCCGAGCTCGGAATGTCGTCGAACAGCGAAACACCCTCGGTAATACCCGCGCCGATGTTGGTCTGGTTGATGCCCGCGCTGGTGGCCGCATTCACCGCCGCGAGCACCGCATTGCGGTTGCTGGTGATTTTTACGCCGTGCAGCGCCGCATTGGTAAACGCCACCACGCCGATCATGTCGTCCGGCCGTGCGTGGATGAAGTCGGTAATCAAACGTCGCGCCGCTCTGGCCTTGATTTCGACGGTGCGGCCGCTGGTGGAGTCTCCCGTGAAGGGGTTCTCCATGCTGACGCTGCGGTCGATCACCACCACCGTCTGCGCACCCTTGCCGACCTTCTGCACCTTGATGTCCGGCCCCTGCGGCGCCGCCAGCGCCAGCACGAGTGCTGCGAGCAGCAGCGCGGTCAGCGCGCGGATGGTGGTGTCCGCGATTTCCGAAACGCGGTCGCGCGGCACCAAGTCCAGCCAGGAATACATCTGTCCCTGGCGGCTCCTGAGCCAGAATGGCGTAAAGGCGAGGGGCAGCAGCAGCAGCGCCCAGGGGTGCAGCAATGTCATGCTGCACCTCGCTCGCAGTCGCGCAATTGCTTGCTGAAGGCCGTCACCTGCTGCATGAAGGTCGGAACGTCTTGCGGCGCATCCGCGAACAGCGCTTTTGCGGATTGCGCGAAGAAGGCCTCGATATCGTCCCGAGCGCGGACAAACTGCGGATGTTTTTCCACGAAGGTGCCGATATCCGCAGCGAACAGGTTGCTGCCATGCACGCGGTTGAACGCGTCATGCAATGCCGCCAGCGCCGGCTTCCATGCCTGTCCGTCCTTGCCCGGCAAACGCCTGATGCGGCGATAGGCCTGGGCGAACGGACCGTTCATGAACGGCAGCCAGCGGGCGTCGAGGTTGTAATACACCAGTGCCAGCCCGCTGACGATCAGCAGAGTGAGGAAGCCGAACAGCCGCAGGCGATGGGTTTCCACATCGATAGCGGCGGGCTTGAACTGCGGTTGAAGATTGCCCTTGGCCGTGGTGATGTCCGCCACGGCAAGGGGCGAATACCAGAAACGCCAGGCCGGGATTTTCAGCGACAGGCCTTGCGGCCCGCCGGTCAGCGCGAAGGTTTCCTCCGGCAGCGCCATCACGCTCGGGGTGCTGGCATGGCCGAATACCTGGTAGCGCAAGGTGACGGCGTAGCGGTTGGCCTGGCCATTTTCCTGCTTTTCGATGTGCAGGTCGGCCAGTTCGATGCCGTCGCGGATCGAACCCTTCATCGGCAGCGCGGTGCGCGATAGCTGGTAAGGTTCGGGCGCTTCGAGCACGATCTTGCGCTCCATGATGTCACCGATGCGGATGCCGGTGCTCTGGACCGGATTGAGCAGCTGCACGATGCGCGCCGCCACCTGTTCTGCCACCGCGTGATGCGCGAGCAATGCGAGGCCGGCGACGAGGATGAGTTTCCTGAGGAGTGTGTTCATAAGCTCATGTATTGCTCAAAGTAATGGGACAGGGCATCAGCATCGAAACCGCCCTCGATGAAATGTCCCGGGCTGTCGTAGCGTTCGAATACATCTTCCAGCGCCTCGCGGCGAGCAGCGAAGGCAGCCTGGAACTGCGCACGTACGGCGTCGCGGAAGAAGATGACGCGATTGCGGCCGGTTTCAGGGTCGATCAGGTTGCCGAAACCGAAGCGGGGCAGCGCGCGGTATTCACGTTCATCCCACAACACCACGGGAACCACCTGATGCAGCGACATCATGTTGAGCGCTTCGGCGATGAGCTCCAACGGCATGTGAAAATCGGAAATCCAGAACACCAGCCCGCGATGCTGGCTAAGGTATTGCGGCACTTCCAGTATGCCTTGCGGCCCGACGTGCAAGCGCTTGAAATCGCTCAACTGCTCGATGGTCTCGAAAGCCTGGTGCACGTGATGGCTGAGTGGCAGCGTGAGCGTCTCTTCCACCTGATTGTGGTAGCCGATAAAGCCGAACAGGTCGCTCGCCTCGTGCGCCGAATAGGCCACCGAGGCGGCGATTTCCTTGGCGATGTCCAGCTTGCGCTGCACGCCGCGGTACTGCATCGAACCCGATAGATCGCACACCGCGAACACCGGCGTGGTGTTGTCCTGGTTGTACAGCTTCACCTGCACCTGCCCGTAAGGGTCGCGCAGCGACTGGCGCAAGTCCATGCGGCGAGCATCTGGGTAGTCCACCAGCGGCACATTGCCGCGATATTCGAACCCCAGTCCGCGCTGCGTGCCTTTGTGTCCGCCGTAATGAACGCTACTGGACCGCCACGGGACGGTATAGGTGAATGACTTGGCGTAGGCTGGAATCATATTGCTGTGAACACGCCCTAGGCTCTGGCCGGTACAGCGACGGTGTCGATGATGCGGCTGGTCAGCTCGCGCGATAGCGCGGTGCGGCGCATCTCATACATCGAATGAAACACCAGGCGGTGCGCGACGACTTCGTGGAACACGGCATGAAGATCTTCCGGGTACAGGCTGTCGCGCTCCTTCAGCCAGGCATGCACGCGCGCCGCCTTGAGCAGCATGCCCATGCCGCGCGGGCTGGCGCCGGTGTGAATCAGGCGATGCACATCCACGCTGTCCATCTTGACGCCGAATTTTTCGGGATGCTGCGTGGCCTCCCACAGATCCAGCGCGTAATCCTTGATCGCGTCGCTGGCCCGGACGTGGCTCTGCACGGTGCGCGAGAAATCGTTGATCTGGTCGAATTGCAGGATGCCAGGCTCCACCTGCTGCGTCAGCTCTTCTGCATGTTGGTAGCGCACGTCGAACATTAAAGCTTTGCGCAGCTCGCGGTCGGCCGGAGTCTCGATGGGGATCTCCATCATGAAACGGTCGCGTGCGGCGGAAGGGACTTCGAAGGTCTCGTTCTTTTCCACCTGGTTGCGGTCGGCGAAGACCAGCATATGCGGCAGGCGGTATTCGCGCTTGAAGGCATGCAGATGACGCTCGGCCATCACGCGCAGCATCAGCGCATGCACTTGCGGACGGGCGCGATTGATTTCATTGAAGAAGAACACCGACAGGTTTTCGCCGGCGCGCAGCAGCGGGCCTTCGTCGATCTGCGGGCGGCCGTCCGCGCCGAGATAGGTGTGATAGATGAGGTCGTTGGGCATCAGGTCGACAGTGCCCTCGATGCGCTCGTACGCGCCGCCGATACCGCGCGTGATGGATTGCAGCAGCGTCGTCTTGCCCACGCCGACGCCACCCTCCAGCAGCACGTGGCCGCGGGCGAAGATGGCGATGTTCATCAGGTGAATGGCCTTGTCCTGCCCGACGATGACCTTCCTGACTTCGTTTTCCAGCTTCAGGGCGTGGCTGCGCCAGTCCGCGAGCTGATGATCCAAAACTTGAGACATGGGATTCCTTTGTTGGCTAGTGCGTAAAATATAGACTGGGTATAGTCGCTCAGCGGTAGAGCTGGTGGCGCGCGCGGCGACGTGAGGACTATACAGATCTGTATAGTTTTTGCAAGATCACCCTCTATATTTTTACGGAGAGTAAAGAGAGGAAGGGTGTATACCGGTTAGTTCTGGGACTTGAAAGGATTGTGCTCGTTGAGCTCGCCCATATAGTCGCGCATATGCAGCGATTCGCGTGCCAGGAATTCCTCGATAGCACTGGAGAATCCGGGATGTGCCAGCCAGTGCGCGGAATAGGTTTTAGAGGGTAAAAACCCCCGCGCCAGTTTGTGCTCCCCTTGCGCGCCGCCCTCGAATGTCTTGATGCCGCGTGCGATGCAGAACTCGATGGTCTGGTAATAACAGGTCTCGAAATGCAGGCCGGGGAAATACTGCTGCGCTCCCCAATAACGGCCGTAGAGGGTTTCGCTATCGAAGATATTGAGCGACGCGGCGACATCCGAATTGCCGTCATTGGCCAGGATCAGCAGCACGCTGTCCGGCATCCTGCGCCCCAGCTCGATGAAGAACTCCAGCGTCAAGTAAGGCATGGAGCGATGTTCGCGGTAGGTATTGATGTAGCAATCGGTAAAAAACGACCAGTCCTGCTCGGTAATTTCTGCCCCGGTCAAATGGCGGAAGACAATGCCGTTTTCACGGATTTTGCGCCGCTCCTGATGGATTTTCTTGCGCTTGTCGTGGCTCATCAAAGCCAGATAATCCTCGAAGTTGCGATAGCCGGGATTGGTCCAGTGAAACTGCACCCCCTCGCGGATCATCATCCCTGCATCCTCAAAAATGGCGCGTTCGCTTTCCGCAGGAAACAGGCAGTGGAACGAGGATAGTCCTGCATTGCGGGCATAGTTCACCGCAGCCACCACCAGCAATTTTCGGCAATCGTCGTTCTCGGCCAGCAGGCGTGACCCGGCCACCGGCGTGAACGGTATCGCGGATAACAGTTTTGGGTAATAAGAAAGACCACTGCGCTCGTATGCATCGGCCCAACCCCAGTCGAATACATACTCACCATAAGAATGATGTTTTACATACATCGGCATTGCCGCAACCAGATAAGTCCCCAGCCACAAGGTCATGTGCTGTGGCATCCAGCCGGTTTCCAAGCTTGCGCATTCCGAATGTTCGAGTGCACGGAGAAAGGCATGCTGCAGAAAAGGTTGCGTTCCGGCTAGCCGATTCCAGTCTTGAGGTGTGATCTCGGCAATGCTGTCGAACACCCGGAAAGTGGGGCTCAGGTCCGGCCTCCGGGCACTGTTGTGTGAGACATCATCCGCCATGGTAACCCTGGCCGCAATCAGGCCGTGGTGTCGATGGTGTTTCCGAGATGTGGCGGATTGCTCGCCTGCTGTTCCATCGCGTTGATCAACGTCGCCGCGGTGCTGGCCTGGATCTCAAGCGCCTTTTTCAGCACGGCAATGTTTATCGCATCCCTGGTACTCTGGTTTGCCATCGTCGTCACCAGACTGGCGATACTGCTCACATCCATGATGACCTCCCGCTAGCGAGTGAATGATGATAGGCGATGCCGTTAAGCGGCACCCAAGTATTCTACCGAATTCGACCACTGCATACAGAAGCAAATTCCCGAACGCTAAGAAATGTGCGGCTAATGTATTTATCGAGTTCCCGCACCTATCAGTTCTGATGGGTGTAAAACCGACCACCGCCCCCTAGAATCGCCCACAAACAATACTAATCAGCCAACAATAAGAAATACCGAGTCATCCGGAGGTGATCCTTCGGATGAGTTTTTTGTTCGCTGAGTCGATTCATTCCGCAGCATCGTTTCTCTGAAGAACTACCTAAGTAAAAGATGTCATTGCTTTGCCCCGAATTGCTGAGGTCTATCGACAAGCAGTAGCTGAGCGAGGAAGAGTGAGTTTTAGCTTCCCGCCAGAAGAAAACCTTGAATCGATCTATTCACTCCACTCTCCCCGCTGGAAAAACCACTATCCGGATACACAGGTTTTGCGTCCCCTTTTCTATAAATTAATATAAGACGCGCAAAGCATTAACTCACAGAGAATAAAGGAAAATTATGGATTGTCATGAAAATGTCATTATTAATATAAAGACGCATGTGTCTCTATAATTACTGTTGGGCACCTTAAGGACACTCCAGCATGTCTCCGAGCGAGTTAGAGAAATATCTTCACGACCACATTCCCCTCTCAAGGGCGATGGAAATCGGCGTAGTTCAGGTACAGCCTGAAGCCGTGATCCTGAGCGCGCCTCTTGCGCCGAACATCAATCACCGTGATACCGTCTTTGGTGGAAGCGCGTCCGCCGTGGCAATTTTGGCAGCTTGGTCTCTGCTGCACACTCGTCTGTCCGGTGAAGGCATAGCAAGTCGTTTGGTTATCCAACGGAACACAATGTCTTATGAGCGACCAATAGACGGAACATTTACCGCTGAGGCAGTCATCGCAAGTCCTGAAGCGTGGGGGCGGTTTCTACACATGTTCAAACGCCGGGGTAAGGCCCGAATCACGGTCACCTCTTTATTGAATTTCGGCGGTAAAGTAGCGGGGCGATTCGAAGGTGAGTTCGTGGCGCTGGGTGCAACAGGCGCCCAACCAATCATCCCGCCGGACGCTGCGCGATAAAGCCGCGGAGCACCAGTGAATTCAAACGCTCCTAATTGTCTTCAATGGGTCGTAGCGGTCACTAATCATCACTCTATGGAGTGCCATAAAAGTCTGCAATTGCAGACTTTTTTACTAATGATGTAGTCAATATCTAGGCAATGGGATGTGCAGATTTTTGCGTCGGTTCCGGCAGCATAAACGTGCCGCGTTTATTTGACAGCATAACCGCTCCGTAGCGGCACGGTTATGCTGCTACGGACGACATTTCGGACTGCATTGTATTTCTGAATGGTGGACCGGAGGAGGATCGAACTCCCGACCTTCGCATTGCGAACGCGACGCTC
>CAMLME010000002.1 GCA_946481235.1 uncultured Methylobacillus sp.
GCAATGCCGTGGTGCGTGACGGACAGAACAGCTACATCTTTGTCCAGAGTCCTGACGGTTTTCAGCCGATGAAAGTTACCGTGTTGTCTGAACAGGCGGAAAAGATAGTCATTGCGGGTGCGCTGCGCGGCACGGAAAAAGTGGCCGTCAGCGGCACGGTAGCGCTCAAGGCCGCCTGGATCGGCGAAGGTAACTGAACATGCTTGCCAGGCTGATTCAATTTGCGCTGACGCAGCGCCTGCTGATGCTTGTGCTGACGGCGGTGCTGGTGGGCGTAGGCGGTTACGCATTCAAGAACCTGCCCATCGACGCATTCCCCGATGTTTCCTCCACGCAGGTCAAGATCATCATCAAGGCCCCCGGCATGACGCCGGAAGAGGTCGAAGCCAGGATCACCGCGCCGGTCGAAGTGGAAATGCTGGGCTTGCCGCACCAGACCATGCTGCGCTCGGTCGCCAAGTATGGCCTGACGGACATCACTGTCGATTTTGCCGACGGAACCGACATCTATTGGGCGCGCCAGCAAGTCGCGGAAAGACTGACGGGCATCTGGGACAGCTTGCCGCCGGATGTCAGCGGCGGCATCGCGCCGATGACCACGCCATTGGGCGAGATGTTCATGTTCACGGTCGAGGGGGAAAACCTGTCCCTGGAGGAGCGCCGCAGCCTGCTCGATTGGGTGATCCGTCCGCAGTTGCGCACGGTTGCCGGCGTCGCCGATGTCAATGCGCTCGGCGGCGTGGTGCGCAGCTTCGAAGTGGTGCCGGACAATGCCCGCATGTATGCCCGCGGTGTGACGCTCGATGCGTTGGAGCAGGCACTGGTATTGAACAACCGCAATGATGGCGCAGGCCGGCTTGGCGATGGCGAGGAGTCGCTGCTGGTGCGTGCCGAAGGACGCTTCCAGACACTGGACGACGTGCGCGGCAGTGTGATCAAGAGCGAGATGGGCATGCCGGTACGCATCGGCGATGTCGCCCAGGTACGTTACGGCGCGCTGACGCGCTACGGCGCGGTCACCCGCAACGGCAAGGGCGAAGCCGTGGAGGGGCTGGTGCTCGGCTTGCGCGGAGCCAATGCGCAGCAGGTGGTCAACGGCGTGCGGGCGCGCATCGCGGAAATCCAGCCGACCTTGCCAAAAGGCGTCACCATCGAGGTGTTCTACGACCGCGGCAGCCTGGTGGAGCGCGCGGTCGGCACCGTGAGCAAGGCATTGCTCGAGGCCATCGTGCTGGTGGTGATCCTGCTGCTGCTGTTCCTCGGCAACCTGCGCGCTGCGCTGACAGTGGCGCTGGCACTGCCATTGGCCGCTCTGGTGACGTTCATCCTGATGGGCCATTTCAATATCTCCGCCAACCTGATGAGCCTGGGCGGCCTGACCATCGCGATCGGCATGCTGGTCGATGCGGCGGTGGTCGTGGTCGAAAACATCGTCTCGCATCTGGCGCACGGCGAAAAATCCAGGCTGCCGCGCCTTCATTTGATCTACCGCGCGGTCAAGGAAGTCAGCGTGCCGGTGACCTCCGGCATCCTGATCATCATCACGGTATTCCTGCCGCTGCTCACCCTGCAGGGATTGGAGGGCAAGCTGTTCGGCCCGGTGGCGCTGACCATCGTGTTCGCGCTGTCCGGTTCGTTATTGCTGTCGCTGACGGTCATTCCGGTCCTGGCGTCTTTCCTCCTCCGCAAGGTAAGCCACGAAGAGCCGTGGCTGGTCCGCCACGCGCTCAAGCTGTATGTGCCGGTCCTGGAATGGTCGCTCAAGCGTACCGGCATTGTTTCCGCGGTTGCCGTGCTCGCGCTGGTGGCAACCGGTTTCGTATATCTGCAGATCGGCAAGACCTTCATGCCGGTGATGGACGAAGGCGACATCATCATGCAACTTGAAAAGCTGCCTTCCATCAACCTGGAAAAGAGCGCTGAGCTCGACCTGGCGGTACAACGTGCCGTGCTGGCCAACGTGCCGGAGGTCAAGGGAGTCGTTGCACGCGCCGGTTCGGACGAACTCGGGCTCGACCCGATGGGGTTGAACCAGACGGACAGTTTTCTGGTGCTGAAGCCGCGTGCGGAATGGCGTTCTCCGGACAAGACCCAGCTGATCGATGAATTGCGCAAGACAGTGGATAACATTCCCGGCATGGCCTACGCCTTCACCCAGCCTATCGAGATGCGCGTCAATGAAATGATCCTGGGCGTGCGCGGCGATCTGGCCGTCAAGGTTTTCGGCAGCGATCTGCACAAGCTCGATGAAATTGCGCAGCAGACGGTCAAAATTCTCGAGTCCATCCCCGGCGCGGAAGATGTCTATACCCCGCAGAACAGCGGCGTACAGTACCTGCGTGTTGAAATCGACCGTCTGGCAGCGGGGCGCATGGGCTTTGATATCACGCAGATCGAATCCGCACTGCGCACGCATCTCGAAGGCAAGCAGGTCGGCATCGTGCAGGAAAACCAGCGACGCACGCCTTTGCTGATTCGCGGTTCGGACCAGCTGCGGACTTCGCCAGCCGATTTCGCCAACCTGATGCTGACGCTGCCCAACGGCACCAACGTCCCGCTCTCTACCATTGCCCGTCTGGAGCGTGTCGATGGCCCGGTCAAGGTTGACCGGGAAAAAGGCGCGCGCATGGTCGTGGTCGTATCCAACGTGCGGGGCCGGGATCTGGTGGGCTTTGTCGATGAAGCGCGGAACCGCGTGCTGAAGGAGGTCAAGCTGCCCGAGGGCTACCATATCCAGTGGGGCGGGCAGTTCGAAAATCAGCAGCGTTCGGCCGCACGCCTGGCAGTGGTGGTGCCGATTGCGTTGTGCCTGATTTTCCTGCTGCTGTTTGCGACCTTCCGTTCCGTTCGCCAGTCGCTGTTGATCCTGTCCAATATCCCCTTTGCGATGATCGGCGGCGTCTTTGCACTGTGGTTGTCCGGCGAGTACCTGTCGGTGCCGGCTTCCGTTGGCTTCATTGCATTGCTCGGCATTGCGGTCTTGAATGGCGTGGTCATGGTGTCCTATTTCAACCAGCTCGCCGCACACGGGATGGCGATCGGCGAGCTCGTGGTGGAAGGCGCGAAACGCCGCCTGCGCCCGGTATTGATGACCGCAAACATTGCGGCATTCGGCCTCGTGCCCTTGTTGTTCGCGACCGGCCCGGGTTCGGAAATCCAGCGCCCGCTCGCTATCGTGGTTATCGGGGGCCTGGTGTCATCCACCACGCTCACGCTGATCCTGCTGCCAATTATGTATCGCCGCTTCGGCGTGGAGAGGTAAAGCCATGGGAGCCTGTTTGCTGACGATTTTCGGTCCGCCGGCGCTGGAAGAAACGCTCGTGGATTGGTTGCTGGAGGAAGAGCGCATCCACGGATTCAGTACTGCGGAAATTTTCGGGCGAGGCGAGCGCCAGTCCGGCATGACGCTGCTGGAGCAGGTGACAGGCCGGCAGCGCCGCATCCAGTTTCTGGTGCAGACCGATGCCGAGACTGCCGCCTGTCTGGTGCAGTACATGCGCGAGAACTACGCAGGCACCGGGCTGTATTACATGTTGACGCCGGTCATCGAGAGCGGCCGGATATGAGGATTCACAGCGCCAACTGGTAGACAAGGCCGGCTAAACCGCAGGCGAAAATGACAGGAATCACCCCTGTTTTGTAACGGAACAGCGCGGTGAGTGCCAGCAGCCCGATGATTGCCGACATCCACTCGAACGATCCTTCCAGCCCTTGCGGCCACAGTACGTGATAACCGAAGAATACCGCGAGGTTGAGGATCACGCCGACTACGGCTGCGGTAATCGCCGTGAGCGGCGCGGTGAACTTGAGGTCGCCGTGGGTGGTTTCCACCAGCGGCCCTCCCAGCAGAATGAATATGAACGAAGGCAGAAAGGTGAAGAAGGTCGCGACGCTCGCGGCCACTACGCCAGCCAGCAGCAGCGAATCCGTGCCGAACAGCGCCTGCGTCCAGCCGCCGACAAAGCCGACAAAGGCCACCACCATAATCAGCGGGCCAGGCGTGGTCTCGCCCAAAGCCAGCCCGTCGATCATTTGTGGTGCGGTGAGCCAGTGGTAATGCTCGACCGCGCCCTGGTAAACATAGGGCAATACCGCATAGGCGCCGCCGAAGGTCAACAGCGCGGCCTTGGTGAAGAACCATCCCATCTGCGTCAGTGTTGACTGCCAGCCCCCCGTGATGAGCAGCAGCCCCATGGCAACGAGCCACAGCGCGAGTCCGGCAGCCAGCACCTTGAGTACGCGAATTCGGGAAAACCGTGCATGTGCCGGGGTCGGCGTATCGTCGTCGATCAAGGCTGGGCCGTAATGTTTTTCGGTTTTGCCGTGTCCACCGCTTGCGGAAAATTTAGCTGGCGCGAATTTTCCTCCGACGATGCCGATGATGGCGGCTGCCAGGATGATCAACGGAAAAGGCAGCTTGAGTATCGTGATAGCGAAAAAAGCCGCCACTGAAATCGATCCGAGCAGGCTGTTCTTGATTGTACGCGTTCCGATGCGCCAGGCGGCGAACAAGACCAATGCGGTCACTGCCGGCTTGATGCCGTAAAGCACCCCGGCAACCGCAGGGACGTGGCCGTAGGCAAGATATAGCCAGGAAAGCAGCGCAAGAATGAAAAGGCTGGGTAGCACGAACAGCGTGCCGGCGACGATGCCGCCCCAGGTGCGGTGCATCAGCCAGCCGATGTAAATGGCGAGTTGCTGCGCCTCCGGCCCCGGCAGCAGCATGCAGTAGTTGAGCGCATGCAGGAAACGCCGCTCGGAAATCCAGCGTTTCTGCTCGACGAGCTCTTGGTGCATGATCGCGATCTGCCCCGCCGGGCCGCCGAAGCTGATGAAGCCGAGCTTCAGCCAGTAGCGGAAGGCGGCGGCGAAAGTGACGGGTTGCGGTTGATTTATAGGCATGCGTTGGTCATTCTTGAGTTGGTAGCATCATACGCAGTTTTGTGAGGTCTCAATTCGAGCAAGACAGGAAATTCAGGCCCCATGCCGGGCCAGCGCCCATGCGACGTGCTCGCGGACGAGCGGAGAAGGGTGGTTGGCGCGTTTTTGCAAGGCGGCTATCACATCCGGCGTGGTCGGCGCATTACCCAACCCGACGGCGATGTTGCGCAGCCATTGCTCGTGGCCGATACGGTAGATCGCGCTGCCGGCCATTTTCGTGCGGAAATCCTCTTCGTCCCAGCCGAATAGTTCGACCAGCGTCACGTCGTCCAGCCCATGGCGCACATGGAAATCGGCTTCGTCCGTCAGTTGCGCAAAGCGGTTCCATGGGCATACCAATTGACAGTCGTCGCAACCGTAGACGCGGTTGCCGATCAGTGGACGCAGGTCTTCCGGGATGCTGTCCTTGAGCTCTATGGTCAGGTAGGAAATACAACGTCGCGCATCCACGGTGTAGGGCGCGACAATGGCACGAGTCGGGCAGATGTCGATGCATGCCTGGCAGGTGCCGCAATGGTTCTTGCCGGGTTGATCCATCGGTAGTGGCAAGTCGGTATAGATTTCCCCGAGAAAGAACCAGGAACCCGCCTCGCGCGAAAGCAGCAAGGTATGCTTGCCGCGCCAGCCCAGTCCGGCCTTTTCGGCGAGCTGGACTTCCAATACCGGCGCGCTGTCGGTAAATACGCGATAGCCGAATTCGCCGATTGTTTGGGCGATACGGTCGCACAGGCTTTGCAATCGCGCGCGCAGCACTTTGTGATAATCCCGTCCCAGGGCGTAGCGCGAAATAAAAGCCTGATCGCCGCGCTCCATGACCTCCCAGCTATCGCGTGTTTCCGGAGGACGATAGTCCATGCGCACGGATATCACGCGCACTGTTCCGGGTACCAGTTCCGCCGGGCGCGTGCGTTTGCTGCCGTGTTTTGCCATATAATCCATGGCGCCATGAAACCCCTGTTCCAACCATTCCCGGTAGTGCGGCTCGGCTTCGCTCAAGTCGGTGTCGGTAATGCCGATATGTTGGAAACCGAGTGCTTTGCCCCAGGCCTTGATGTCGGCGGCAAGCTGTTGCGGATCGTATGAATGATGTCCCTGCATAATCCTGATCATATAACACTAAACCTGCCCGACGAAGCCGCCACGATGGCACTGGGCGCACGGCTGGGCGTGGCGTTGCAGGGTGGGCTGGCAATCTGGCTGCAGGGCAACCTAGGCGCCGGGAAGACGACGCTGGTACGCGGGTTGTTGCGCGGGCTGGGATATGAGGGCAAGGTGAAAAGCCCTACCTATACACTGGTTGAACCTTATGTAATTTCTGGATTATACTTGTATCACTTTGATTTATACAGATTTGTGGATCCGGAGGAATGGGAGGCCGCAGGTTTCCGCGATTACTTCAATCCCGAGTCTGTATGTTTGATCGAATGGCCGGAAAAGGCTGGCGATTTATTGCCTCCCGCTGACATCGAAATTTCGCTTGAACCAAGCGGGGCGGGGCGTGTAGCTACACTGACAGCCGGAACGGAGCTGGGAAAACAATGCTTGAACGCCCTGTGAAACTGGTGCTACTGATTCTGATGCTAGGCCTCAACATGGCGGCCGAAGCTGCCAGTATTGTTGTTTCCGCCGCCCGCGTCTGGCCCGCCGCCGATTACACTCGCATTACCCTCGAATCCGCAAAACCCATTACCTACACGATGCTCACGCTGAAGGACCCGGATCGTCTGGTGCTGGATCTGGAAAATGTGGAGCTCGGCGCAACCCTCAAAGCCCTTACCGACAAGATTCTCTCCAGCGACCCGTACATCAAGCAAGTGCGCGTTGCCAATTTCAAACCGGGCGTGGTGCGCCTGGTTGTCGATCTCAAGTCCGAGGTCAAGCCGTCCTTGTTCGCATTGCCACCCGCGGGTGAATACAAGCACCGATTGGTGCTTGACGTTTATCCGCCGCAAGATCCCTTGATGGCCATGCTGCAGGAGCGCGAACAACCGGCCGAGGCGGCGCCTTCCGAACCCGGTGGTTATGTGCCTCCCGACAAGGCCATCGAGGTTGCGGTTTCCGAGATTCCGACGATTAACCAGACGCCGGTGCAAAACCTGCCCAAATCCCTGGGCAATAAAACGCCTGCTGCGGGTGAGATGATGCGTCTGATTACCGTTGCCATTGACGCCGGGCACGGCGGTGAAGACCCGGGCGCGCGCGGCGCCAGCGGCACGCACGAAAAAGACGTTACGCTCGCTATTGCCAAAAAGCTTAAGGCGATGATCGATGCAGAACCCAATATGCGCGGAGTGCTGACGCGCGACGGGGATTATTTCATTCCGCTGCATGGCCGTGTGGTCAAGGCGCGAAAGCTGCAAGCCGACCTTTTCGTATCGATCCACGCCGATGCTTTCGTCAAGCCGGAGGCGCGCGGTTCTTCAGTATTCGCGCTCTCCGAACGTGGCGCCACCAGTGCCATGGCGCGGTACCTCGCTACCAAGGAAAACGAGTCCGACCTGATCGGCGGCGTCCGGCTGGACGTGAAAGACCCCTACCTCGCCAAGACCTTGCTGGATTTGTCGCAAACCGCGACCATCAGCGACAGTTTGAAACTCGGAAAAGCGGTGCTAGGGCACCTGGGCGAAATCAATACCTTGCATAAATCGGCGGTGGAGCAGGCTGGCTTCGCCGTACTCAAATCGCCTGATATTCCTTCCATCCTCGTCGAGACCGCCTTCATCAGCAATCCGGAAGAAGAGCGCCGGCTCAACGACGACGCTTATCAGAACAAGATGGCCGACGCTGTGCTTTCCGGCATCAAACGCTATTTCGCTGCGAACCCACCGTTGGCGAAGTCGCGGATGGCGATGCAGTAAATGGTGGGAGGGAAATATAGTCTTCACATAAGGAAGTTAATGTCTTGACTTGATTCCTCCACTCGTTCAATTCCTCCAGTAGTAGGTCATCATCTAATGATCGCTACTCGCAAATATCCCTTGATCTGCATCGCCAAAAAGTTTGAGTAAATCGGCCCCTTTGAGTGACAAGGCAAATCCCAAAACGCCACTCCCAATCACTACGTTTTCGTAACTTTTTACACTGTTATCGACCAGTATCGTTATCTCTCCCGGTAGCGCGATCGGGGGGACGGCACCCACGACATATCCTGTGGCTTCCGGTACTTCATCAAACTCTGCCATACGGCATTTACGTTCATTTAAATGTTTACGCAAGATGCCCCAGTCTGCACGAGCACCACCGGCAACTGCCAATAAGACGTACCTGCCTGATGCTGTTTTAAATAACACGCTTCTTACAACAGACAAGGGATCTAGACCTTGCTCTAAAAGCAATTGCTCCAGATTTCTGACTGGCTTTTTATCCTCAGTCAGCGGGATTTCAATTACCTTATAAGAAATCCCTTCCTGCTGTAGCTTTTCAATAACAGGTGAATTAATGGATAAGCTCATAAACCAACTCTCGGAGAAATTTAGATAAAACAGGAATCAGGATGCCTGACTTTGCATTCGCTGTAAAAATGTTCATTTTCTCTAAAGACGCTCTCGATACCCCAACTGAGAAGCTGTATCCCATTCTCACCGCGCGCTAATGCTATCTCTCACTTGAGTATAGGCCTTAAAGCAACTTTCCAGATATTTGATGGGCACCACAGAATCACCATTGTTCAGAATCAGTGGCGTGTCTGGTTGATCGCAGAATAATTTTCTGGGCCGTGTTATGCAGCGGGATTGGATGTTTTGGCCCGAGATTACGTACCCTGTCCAGCAGTATTTCCTGCGCGAGCGGAAAGTGATCGCCTTTGTAGGCGAAGGCAATCTTGTTCCCATGTTCCTCTGCATCGACCACGACCACCTTGTCATCGAAGCTATCCCGTATGCGGGATGTGTAAGTGCCATATTTGGCGTCCTTTGCCAGCAGATTGACGGCCATCACGCCGCCATCGCGCAGTTTGGCGTAGCAATTGTCATAAAAGCCGGCGCTGCTCAGTGATGCGGGGTGTCCTTTTTCATTGAATCCATCCACCAGAAGCACATCGACTTGCTCTGATCGATTCGTCACATAATCGGCCCCATGGGCGTGTAGTACTCTAAACTTCTCGTTGTCAGGCGGAATCCTGAATTTGTCCCGCAGGGCGATGACCTTCTCGTTGACTTCAATGGCTGTGAAATGGGTGTCCGGGAGATATTTGACACAATATTTCGCCAGCGAACCGCCGCCCAAGCCGATCATTGCGATATGTTCCGGCTCCGGCTGAAAAAATAAAAAGCCCATCATGGTCCGCGTATATCCCAGCACCAGCCGCTCAGGAGCATCCTTGCGCATGACGCTCTGCATGGAGCTCATGTCGAAATGCATGGCGAGCGTTGTGTTTTCCTCGTAGATGAATGGCATGTCGGGCAGGCCTTCAGCGGAGGCTTCGCGATATTTCAGTTGTAAGTCTTTCAGTTGATTGACGTCTTTTTTCATATTTCAGCGTGATAAAATTTCACCGTGGTTAACCGTACAGATCGGGGCAAGGCTTTTCGATGACTAAAAACAGCCAGAAAATCCGATTTTTTCGGGACCATATTCCAGCATTCGCCTGCAAACCGGGGTGTCACGATTGCTGTGGCCCTGTCACCGCCGCTACAGAAGAGGTCGCAAGGCTTCCCGAGAAAAGCGATGAGGAACATCAAGCTGCACTGGCCGAACTCAGTTGCCCGTATCTTGGCGATAGGGGATGCCAGGTGTACGGCGAACGCCCTTTGATCTGCCGCCTCTTTGGCACGACCCCGCGCCTTCTTTGCCCCAACGGGTATCGTCCTTCGCTGATGATCGATCCGCAAATAGAGGGACAGATTCACCAATTCCTTGCAGAGACGCGCCAAGTACTGATTTAACACACCAGGCATGAGAATTCGTTGGGTAGCAGCCCGATCGGATCAAGCCTGACTTCGCTCTCGTGAAATGATCACAGCGAGTAATCATACAACTCGTCACGCAGCTCAAAACTGCAAGCCTCCCAGAATTGCTGGGCGATTAAATTATCGCGTTTCACCAGGCAGTGAACCTTTGCAATGCCTTCCCGCTTGATTGCGCTCACGGCAGCATTCACCAATTGGCTGCCGATACCCCGCTCACGATAATCCGGCTTGACTGCCATGTGGTACAGATAACCTCGCCACCCATCATGACCGGCAAGCACGGCACCCACGAGGCGCGTGCCAGCATAAGCGGCAAGGTTGCAGGTCGGGTTTCTGGATAGAAATCGTGCCAGTGCCTCCGGGGTGTCCGTTTGCCGAACGTCAATCCAGCCAGCCGCCGTCCAAAGCTTGATCAGCTTGGGATAGTCGCTTTCATTCAAGGGATGGAGATAGATCGGTCGCCTCATTGGCTGCCCGTCTTGGCGTTAAGCGGCATGCGAGCAATCTGTTCCGGGGTGCCATGTTGGTGGACGTAATCCCGGATCATCTGGCGTACCACCTGCGAAGGGGTCAGGTCGTGACGGGCGCAAACTTCTTCGAATATCTGTTTCTTGGTGGGGTCGATCAACAGGGTGAGTCGAGCGGTACGGTTTTCCATCGGACAATTTCCATTTAATGTTAATTACATGTTAATGCTATTTACATCACATCACAAACTCGATATGTTTTTTGTCGTATGTGCGCTGGGACACAGACTGAAAATGTATGCATCGGGAGAATAAGCGCGATGCTGAACCAAATTCTCGTGATCACGGACGACTCCACTGACGCCCACACCTTGATAGGGATACTCGGCACGGCCAAGGGCAGTTCATTCGATGTCCATTGGAGGAGGCGTCTTGCAACCGGCCTCAAAAAGCTGCGCACTGGCGGTGTGGATGCCATCATCGTGGATCTGTCGCTGCCGGACAGTCAGGGCGTTGCAACTTTTGACCAGTTATTTGCCGTGGCACCCCATGTGCCGATTCTCACTTTGAGCGATGGGGACAAGGACAATGCTCTGTCGGTAGAAGCGGTGCAGCGAGGAGCGCAAGGTTACCTGACGAAAGGTTATTTCATCAGCAATCTCGTGCCGCAAGTGATGCGTAATCTCATCCAGCGCAAATCGGTGGAAGCGTCGCTTTACAAAGAGAAGGCGCGTGCCGAGATTGCGCTCAACTCCATCGGCGATGCCGTAATCTGCACCGATATCTCGGGTAATATCGATTACCTCAACGTCGCCGCAGAAGCCATGACCGGTTGGCTACGCAAGGAAGCCGAAGGGCTCCCGATCAGTGAGGTGTTTCGGATCATCAATGGCATCACACGTCAGAAAGATCAGCATCCCGTTGAGCGGGTGCTGCAGACGGATGAGGCCATGGGTTTGAATGCAGATACGGTAATGATCCGGCGCGATGGCAGCGAAGTGGCTATCGAGGATTCCGTATCCCCAATCCACGACTGGGACGGAAAGCTGACCGGCGCAGTGATCGTATTCCACGACGTCAGCCAGGCCAGGGAAATGACGCAGAAAATGGCGCATCTGGCGCATCATGACTTCCTGACCAGCCTGCCTAACCGACTGTTGCTCAATGACCGCATCTCCCAGGCCATTACCTCGGCCCAACGCAGCGGTACACATCTCGCGCTTCTGTTCCTGGATCTCGACCACTTCAAGCACATCAACGATTCGCTGGGACATGCGACCGGCGATCGCCTGTTGCAGTTGGTGACGCAACGACTCAATGCCTGTGTCCGCGTATCCGATACTGTCAGCCGTCAGGGCGGTGACGAGTTCGTTATCCTGCTGACGGGTGGGCACCATGGCGAAGACGTGACGCTCATCGCGGACAAGATACTGGCCGACATGGCCTTGCCGTATTTCATCGGCAATAATGAATTGCACGTCACTACCAGCATCGGCATCAGCGTCTATCCCGAAGACGGGGACGATGCGGAAACCTTGATCAAGAATGCCGATACAGCGATGTATCACGCCAAGGAAAAGGGTCGCAACGGCTACCAGTTTTTCAGCAGCGAGATGAATGCCCGCGCGGTTGAGCGCCAAGCCATCGAAGCCTTGCTGCGTGTTGCACTGGAAAATGAGGAGTTTGTCCTGCATTACCAGCCCAAGGTTAACCTGGAAACCGGCCTTATTACCGGCGCGGAAGCATTGTTGCGCTTGAAGCGGGGGCCTCTGAGCCTGATGATGCCTGATCGCTTCGTGCCGGTGGCCGAAGACAGCGGCCTGATTGTGCCGATAGGCAACTGGGTGCTGCGCGAGGCATGCATGCAGACTTCGCGCTGGATGAATGAAGGGCTGATGCCAGGCACTATCGCCGTGAATATCTCGACGCTGGAGTTCCGCAAGCACAATTTCGTCGAAGGTATACGCGCCATTCTGGAGGAAAGCGGCCTGCCGGCGGAGTTATTGCAGCTGGAAGTCACCGAGACTGTCCTGATGCACGAGATCAATACCAGTGTGGCGATACTCCAGGAGCTCAAATCCATGGGCGTGCTGATCGCTGTGGACGACTTCGGCACGGGCTATTCCAGCCTGGGCTATTTGCAGAAATTTCCCATCGATATACTCAAGATCGATCGCTCGTTCGTGCATGACATCGGGTCCGTGAATGGGGATGGCATCATCGTAAGTGCCGTCATCGGCATGGGTAACAGCCTGAAGCTGAAAGTGGTGGCGGAAGGTGTGGAAAACCAGGAACAGCTCGATTTTCTTAAGGCGCTAAATTGCGAGGAGGGCCAAGGATACGTCCTCAGCCCGCCATTGGGCGCCGCGCAATTTGCCACACTTCTTGGTGCCAGTGCGACGGCAAGACCAGTGTCATGAATTATCGGACGATGGACCTTGAGTTTGCCTGGGCAATCTGTCGTCTGCAGGCTGAAATAGCGCCAGTGCGCAAGAGCATCTGGAGTATGCTGGGAGGCCGAAAACCGCCATTCAAGGAGGGTGGGTGAATACCGATCATGAAACGAGTAGCCTCGCATCCCTATCAGACAGCAGCGCACAGGATAACGAGGCGAGCACGACGGCAATTTCTGTTGTTGGCATAGGTGCTTCCGCCGGCGGGCTTGAAGCTTTCGAGCAATTCTTCCGGCATGTGCCCGCGGATAGCGACATGGCCTTCGTGCTGGTTTCCCATCTTTCGCCCGATCATGAAAGCCTGCTCGATGAAATCCTGCAGCGAACGACCTCGATGCCGGTGATTCAGGCCCAGGATCAGACGCTGGTTTCTCCCAATACCGTCTATATCATCCCGCCCAACCGGGACATGACGATTTTTCATGGAAAGCTGCAATTGCGCGTAATGGAAGAGCCACATGCGCAACGCATGCCCATCGACGAATTCATGCGTTCCCTGGCTGAAGATCAGGGTGAAAAAGCCATCGGGGTCATACTGTCCGGTACGGGCACCGACGGCACATTGGGCCTGCGGGCTATCATAGGCGCGGGCGGCATTGCGCTGGTACAGGAGCCTACCCAGGCCAAATACGACGGCATGCCCACCAGCGCCATCCGGGCCGG
Organism: uncultured Methylobacillus sp.; assembly: GCA_946481235.1. The sequence continues at coordinate 13,432 of CAMLME010000002.1, forward strand.
ATACGCCAATCACGTCCTCCCGGTGGAAAAAATGCCGGAGGTGATAACTTCTGGAGCACGCATGCATCAGCAGCATCGGTTGGTCTCGCCACAGCCCGCCATAGCGGGTGGCATCGCGCACATACTGATGCAATTGCGTACGGTGACCGGACATGATTTTTCACAGTATAAGAAAAGCACGATCACCCGGCGCATCGAACGCCGCATGGCGCAACACAATATCGAAGATGCCGAAGTCTACGTCCGGTATCTCAAGGAGAGTCCGGCTGAGGCGCACATGCTTTTCCGGGAGCTGTTGATTAATGTCACCAGTTTCTTCCGCGACCCGGAAGCCTTTGCTTTTCTGCAGCAGGATATCCTGCCACGCATTTTCAAGGATAAGCCGGAAAACTACGTGTTTCGGGTCTGGGTGGCAGGGTGCGCGACGGGCGAGGAGGCATACTCCATCGCGATCCTGCTGCGCGAATGGATGGAGGAAAACCGGCGCGAGCTGAAAGTGCAGATATATGGCACCGACCTCGACGATGATGCCATCGCCATTGCCCGTGCCGGAGCCTATACGCCGAATATTGCTCAGGATGTTGCGCCGGAGCGGTTGCAGCGTTTCTTCGTCAAGGGCGACGCCGGGTACCAGATCAAGAAGGAAATCCGCGAGATGGTGGTGTTCGCCGTGCAGAACATCATCAAGGATCCGCCTTTTACCAAGCTCGATCTTCTGGCTTGCCGCAATGTGATGATTTATCTGCAGCCGGAATTGCAGAACCGGCTGATCCCGGCATTCCACTATGCACTCAAGCCTGGTGGCGTATTGTTTTTGTCGCCTTCCGAAAGCATCGGCAATTACACTTCTTTGTTCACACCCCTCAACCGCAAGTGGAAGTTTTATACGGCGATCAATTCGGCTGCTTCCACGCAACCCATGATGACAGGCTCATTGACCTGGGCCAAAAGCACTAGCACGAAAGCTCCCGAGGAAATCATGCAGAAAACCAAAGATCCCAACTTTGCCGAGCTTACACGCCGAATGCTGGTGCAATGCTTTGCGCCGGCCTCGGTCGTAACCGACCTCACGGGCAACGTGCTTTACGTGCATGGCGAAACGGGAAAATACCTGCGGCCGGCGCCGGGAAAACCCAGCCTGAACGTGATTGAAATGGCGCGCGAGGGGCTGGAATTGCGGCTGCGCACGGCAATTCTTGCGGCTGCCCAAGGCACGCCCACGCTGAAAGAGGAAGTCCGTTTTATGAGCGACAGCGAGTTGATGCTGGTCGCCTTGAGCGTGCGGCCGGTGCCCTATCCGCAGGGCGATGAGATGGTGCTGCTGGTGAGTTTCGAGGATATTGCACCGCCACCCAAACCCAGACGAAAAAGCGCGACCAAAGCCCCGCAACAAGGTCGTATCGAAGAATTGGAACGTGAACTTGCCCTGAATAAGGAGAACCTGCGCGCCACCATCGAGGAGTATCAGGCTTCCAACGAAGAGCTCAAGTCCACCAACGAGGAAATGCAGTCCACCAACGAGGAGTTGCAGTCCACCAACGAGGAACTGGAAACCTCCAAGGAGGAATTGCAGTCCGTCAATGAAGAGCTGATTACCGTCAATGCCGAATTACAGGCAAAGATCGAACAGCTGAGCGGCATGCAGAACGACATGAAAAACCTGCTGGACAACATCAGCATCGGAACCATTTTCCTCGATGAGCACATGCTCATCAGGCGCTTCACGCGCGAGGCAACCAAGGTCTACCGGCTGGTGGCATCGGATGTCGGGCGTGCGCTGGCGGATATCAATTCCAATCTGGAAGCGGAAAACCTGCTGGCTGAAGCGCAGTCTGTGCTCGAAACACTGGTTCCGTTCGAACAAGAACTACGTACTACGCTCGGCACCTGGTATCTGGTGCGGATCCAACCCTATCGCACCCTGGAGAACGTAATCGAAGGCGTCGTGCTGACTTTTACCGATATTACCCAGCGTATCAAGGTCGAGGCGGCAGTGCAGCAGGCCCGTGAAATGGCCGAGAACGTCGTCGAGACAATACGCGAACCGCTGCTGGTGCTGGATGGTAACCTGAATATCGTGTCCGCCAATCGGGCCTTTTACCAGTTTTTCAAGGTGACGTCCGCGGAAACCGTAGGACTCAAGATTTACGATCTGGGAAACCGCCAGTGGAATATTCCTGCGTTGCGTGAACTGCTTGAAACCATCCTGCCGCGGGACCAGTTTTTCGACGGCTACGTGGTCGAGCATGAATTTTCCAATATCGGCTACCGCAAAATGAGCCTGAATGCACGCCGCCTGCTGGGCAAGGCGGAAGAAAATCCACTGATACTGCTCGCGATCGAGAATATCGGTAGCGTTGCCAACGACGGAGTCATGACATGAAGCCAGACTGGAACGGGATAGAGCGCCGTCAATTGCTCAGAGGTGCTGCGGAGGCGATGCTTGCCAATGTGAAGCAGCCAGAGCCGGACACCCATCCGGCTGAGGTGCTGATGCATGAACTGCTGGTGCACAAGGTCGAGCTGGAAATGCAGAACGAGGAGTTGCGCCGCGCTCATGACGCCCTGGAAGAGGCAAGGGATCGCTATGTGGATCTCTACGAGTTTGCGCCGGTCTGCTACATCACCGTCAACCGCGACGGGATGGTGAGTGAAATCAATATGACTGGAGCCGATGTGCTGGGTAGCCATCGCACCAAGCTCATCAATGCCCGTTTCTCCAGCCTGGTGGCGCCACAGCACAGGGACCGCTGGCATCGACTCTTCATGAACACGATGGAGCAGTCGGAAGAGGGCAGGAGCGTCTTTGAACTCGACATGATGCGCGCCGACAAATCCGTTTTTCCGGCCCAACTCAACGCCTTGCGCATCCAGCCGCCAGGTGCTGCGCCCGTGGTACGTCTTGCGCTGGTCGATATCAGCACATCCAGGCAGGCCGAAACCGATCTGCGCATTGCCGCCATTGCCTTCAAGTCGCAATACAGCATGATGATCACCGATGCCAGCGGCACCATCCTGCGCGTGAACGCGGCTTTCTGCAGGACCACCGGCTACTCTGCCGAAGAGTTGATCGGGCAGAATCCTCGCATGCTCCATTCAGGCCGCCACGATGCCAGGTTTTATGCGGCAATGTGGGCGAGCATCACGAATTCAGGCAGTTGGGAAGGCGAGATCTGGAACAGGCGCAAGAACGGCGACATACATTCAGCCCATCTCACCATCAACGCCGTGAAAGACGTTGACGGCATCATCACGCATTACATTGCCAGTTATTTGCGTCACCCTGAGCCGCCTCTTGTCGATACTGCCGGCCCGGCATCTCACTGAACCCGTTCGCGCTGTTACGGGTTAATGACAAGTGACTCATACCATGATGAGACGCGCTCGCTACTAGCGGCTCATCATGGATTTTTCGATTTTTTGCAGCTCATCCAGCTGTTTTTGCAGGGCTTCGGCCTTGTTTTGCCAATATTCCGTGCGCTGCTCTTCCGTAAGTATAGGATTGCTCTGGATGACAGTGACTTTCAACAGGTAGGGCTTGATCTCAACCTTTGGCGATGTACTCAAGCGCTGTGACGATCGAAAACCGTTCACGCCAGACTCGGCGATTGCCTGCTCTTGTGTGCGCTGATTTTTCGCGTGCTCCTCGGAATAGGCCGTGGATGATTTCTGATTGTCCCGTTCGACTTTGGCTTGCTGAATGACCTTGCCTGCTCTTTGCTGGAGTTGCGGGGGCGAAGCGCCTGTGCCATTCCCATGTTCAGGCGATCTGTCGGGAGTCGCGGCTGGGGGTGCCAACAAACCCAGCAGCAAGAGTAGATGAGGTAATTGCGTCATTTGATGCCCTTCCGATGTCGGAGCAGAATGCCCGCGGAATGCGGCCTCGGCTCTAACCATGCCTGAAGGTTATTCCTTCTGGCATGGCGCAACCGTGCGGTAGCGCACGCAGGGTTACCCGAAACGAAAATAAATACTGTTACACCAAAATTGACGCCCTAAACCGATGGTAGTCTGGCATAGGAATGAAGAGCATAAAGAATGGAGGTCGATGTCGAGATAATATGTAGTTTGACCAATTCGTGGAGGGCATTCTGGAAACCGTGCACAAGTTTCTTCAGCTTCCCGGATATTCAATCCCTATAGTCTGAGTAGGTTTATAGTGGCATCATAAGCGCTAAATCTGTTTGGAATTCATCGCTATACCCTAGGGGAGATTTCAAATGACAGACGTTACCCCTCGACAGAATCATCTTCTGGAGGCCTTGCCCGCGACGGATTACCAGCGCCTGGCGCCTCATCTTGAATTGATCAAAATGCCGCTCGGCGAGGCACTTTGCGAGTCCGGCGGCCGATTGCAGTATGTGTATTTCCCGACGACATCCATCATTTCCTTGCTGTATGTGATGGAAGACGGCGCATCGGCTGAAATCGCTGTCGTCGGCAATGAAGGCGTCCTTGGCATTTCGCTGTTCATGGGTGGGGAAACCACCCCGAGCCGGGCCGTGGTGCAAAGTGCAGGTGAAGGCTATCGCCTGAGCGCAACGCTGCTGAAGCAGGAATTCAACCGTGCCGGGCCGTTGATGCGGCTATTGCTGCGCTATACGCAGGCACTGATTACGCAGATGGCGCAGACCGCCGTATGCAATCGGCACCATTCCGTCGAGCAGCAACTGTGCCGCTGGCTGCTGCTGAGCCTCGACCGGCTCTCCGGTAACGAGTTGACCATGACCCAGGAGTTGATTGCCGACATGCTGGGGGTGCGTCGCGAAGGTGTCACGGAGGCCGCGGGGAAGTTGCAGCGGGCTGGCCTGATCGAATACAGCCGGGGCCACATCAAGATACTCAATCGCCCGGGGCTGGAAAAGCGCGTGTGCGAATGCTATCAGGTGGTCAAGACGGAATTCGATCGTCTTCTGCCGTCGATGCGCAGCATAAGCCCTTGAGCGTTAGTTTGAATCGTCAGTAACGTAGCCGCATTCCCGGCAAATTTCTTCTTATATTCTGGAGCACAGGCCTATGGAGTCGGAAGGGATGGATTCTGTCGATACCACGAGCATCGTTCCTCTGCCTTCGAGGAATCTTGCGCTACGCATTATCGCCGTCGTCGTTTTGATTTATGCGCTGGATTGGGCGCAGGTGCTGGTGATCTCCCTGCTGCTGGGCATGCTTCTGGCCTATACCCTCGACCCCTTGGTAGCATGGCTGGGAAAGATCAGGGTACCGCGCGCCATCGGAGCCACGGCTGTGATGATCCTGGTGGTATGGGGAGTCGCGTTTGGCGCTTATTCCCTGAGCGGCCAGATACAGTCCATTATCGGCCAGCTGCCGGAAGCCGCCAGCAAGCTTTCTGCTGGAATGCTGCGCATGCATAAAGATACCTTGGGCAATCTTCAGAAAATGCAGAAGGCGGCTACCACCGTGGAGAAAGCCACGAGCAAGGTGACGGGTGCCCAACCGGCCCGGCAAGCCCGGCATGTGGTTGTCGATTCCGCGCCTTTCCAGATCGGGACATTCCTGTGGTCGGGTTCCATGGGAATTCTGGTATTCATCGGACAGGCGATGATGGTGATTTTTCTCGCGTATTTCCTTTTGCTGTCGGGAGATACGTTCAAGCGCAAGCTGGTGCGGCTTGCCGGGCCATCGCTCTCCAGCCGGAAAGTCACCGTGACTATCCTCGATGACATCAATCATTCCATCCAGATGTATATGTTCCTGTTGCTGGTGACCAATGCACTGGTTGGTCTGCTCACCTGGACTGCATTGAGCTGGATGGGTGTGGAAAATGCGGGCGCATGGGCAGTCGCGGCCGCCTTGTTGCATCTCGTCCCTTACTTCGGCACCGCGGTGACGACCATTGCCACGGGGATGGCGGCTTTTCTGCAGTTCGATTCACTGTGGATGGCCGCGGCAGTGGGCGGTATAACGCTGGCGATTTCCACTTTTGTCGGCATTTTTATCACCACCTGGCTGACCGGCAGGATTGCTCATATGAATACACCGGCCGTATTCATCTCGCTTCTGTTCTGGACATGGCTATGGGGGGTATGGGGCATGCTGCTGAGCATTCCTATCATCGTCATTACCAAGGTGATTTCGGAGCGTGTCGATGAGTTGCATCCCATTGCGGAATTGCTGGGCGACCTTCAAAGTCCGGCCGGCAAATAAATAGCGGCTCGCACAGTCTGCTCACGGGGTGGTGGATTTGCGCACAAACAAATAGCCAGGGCAGCTTCGCCTGGCTATTTGCTTCAGTCTTGCCGCTTCAGGTCTTCATGCCCTCTAGCAGCGAGGCAAGTTCATCCGCATGCTCTTCCTCGACGGCCAATATCTCCTTGAGCATGCGTTGGGTCGTGGGGTCGTTCTCGGCCAGGTAAGCGATTATCTCGCGGTAACTTTCGATGGCGATCCGCTCCGCGACCAGGTTTTCCTTGATCATGGAATTGAGCGTGTCGCCCTCCACATATTCGGCATGGCTGCGCGCGCTCAGGCCATCCGGCGAAAAGTCCGGTTCGCCGCCGAGTTCGACGATACGTTTGGCCAGGCGGTTGGCATGGCCCATTTCTTCTCCGGCATGCGCCAGGAACTCGGCCTTGACCGAATCGGAATGGATCCCCTTCGCCATGAAGTAATGCCGGTTATAACGCAGAACGCAGACCAGTTCGGTGGCCAGCGCCTCGTTCAGCAGCCGGATGACCGCCTTGCGATCGGCGGCATACCCCCGCGTGACAGCGCCTTCCTCGATATGCTGGCGGGCGCGCTTGCGTAGTGTGGCGATGTCGGACAGCACGGCTTCGTTGTTCGGGTAGACCTCATTCATTGCGTTTTTCATATGTGACCTCTTCCTGTCTGAGCAAGCATCGCGGCATGGCAATTCGGTTTGCCTGATGCGGGATTACTTCCCTGACGAAACCGCATTTATCCCAGCCGTTTTTCCCTGTACATCAGCGTCGTCTCTCGAGTCTCGGTAATCAAGGAGCGCGATGGCTATTTCGTGCGTTTTCGCGCTTTTTGCGTACTTTACGCAAGTCTCGCGTGCGCTGTCGGACGCGTCGTCGCATTTTTCGATGGCAACTGCGTAATTGGCGGAGATCGAAGCCTCACGCGCTTTGTATCGATTCCTGGTGCTCGGGTCGTAGCTTGCTTCCAACTCGGCCCTGGCCACATGCATCCTTCCGTTTGCCTTGACAATACAGATATCCAAAGCGTTTTCGGTAAGCGATTTACATGCTTTTCTGGCTGCGGAATATTCGGTCTCGATGTTCTTTCCCAGAAACTGGTATTGCTTCTTGGTCATGCCGTCGGCCATTGCGCCTGTGCTGAAGACAAGGCCGACAGCAAGCGTCAGGGCTGCGACGGCGGGGCGTTTCATGGTTTTGCCTTCTTGCCCGACTTCACCGCCACAGCCGGTACGATGGCCGAATCCTTTTCGGTCAGGCTCTGCAGTGATTTCTGCCAGTGAAAGAGCTGTTTCTGTGCTTCATCCCGCGTGATTCCGTAGATTTCCTGAATCTTCGCGGAAAGCTGCTCGCGCTTGCCGGCGATGACGTCCAGCTGGTCGTCGGTGAGTTTCCCCCATTGTTCCTGGATCGTGCCCTTGAATTGCTTCCAATCCCGTTCGATGCGTTTCCAGTCCATTTGCGTGCCTCTTATCGTCGGTGATACGAGCAGCCTGTCCTGGGACAAAGTGCGACTCGCGATAACCCAGAATAAGGGCGCGTGCATTGCCTGTCCGTCTGGTAACGCACATAGCGCACGAACGAAGACGCGGGTTAAGCCAGTTCCACCTCCACGCGATGCTCCCTGCGATCATCCAGCAAGGGAATGAAGGCTTGCGGTCGCCCGGATTCATCAACGCCAGCGGCATCGATCCGTTTGCTGTCCAGCGTGACGCGAATCTCTTGCTCCGTCAGTGTGCTGTTGCGGCGAAGGGTGATGCGGTAGAGGGTTTCGCGGAAGCGATAGTGGACGTTGTACGACGGCCAGTCGGCCGGTACGCACGGGGCGATGCGCAGGCGGTCCACCTCGAGATGCAGGCCGAGCAGGGTTTCCACGATCAGCCGGTACATCCAGCCCGATGCGCCGGTATACCAGGTCCAGCCGCCGCGACTGGTGTGCGGCGCCGCGCCGTAGATGTCGGCGCACATGACGTAAGGCTCGACCTTGTATAGCTCGATCTGCTCCGGTTGGCTGCCGTGGTTGACGGGATTGAGCAGGGCGAACAGCTCCCACGCGCGCTCCTTGTCGCCCAGCATGGCGAACGCGGTGGTGGCCCAGATCGCGGCATGGGTGTACTGCCCGCCATTCTCGCGCACGCCGGGCACATAGCCCTTGATGTAACCGGGTTCCAGGTTGGATTTGTCGAAAGGCGGGTCCAGCAGCTGGATCAGTTGCGCATCCCGACGCACCAGGCGCTGGTCCACTTGCGTCATGGCCTGGCGTGCGCGACCGGGATCGCCGCCGCCGGATATGACCGCCCAGCTCTGGCTGATCGAATCGATCTGGCATTCGTCGTTGCTGGAAGAGCCCAGTGGGGTGCCGTCATCAAAATAGGCGCGGCGGTACCAGGCGCCATCCCAGGCCTGGGCTTCGATGTTGTCGCGCAGCTGTGCCGCCTGGCTGGAGCAAAGCTCGGCGAAGCCGGCATCGTTGTGCCTGCGCGCCAGCTCGGCGAACAGTTGCAGATTCTCGTACAGGAACCACGCCAGCCAGACGCTTTCGCCCTTGCCATCGCGTCCCACCAGGTTCATGCCGTCGTTCCAGTCGCCGCAGCCCATCAATGGCAATTGGTGCACGCCGAAACGCAAGCCGTGCTTGAGGGCGCGCACGCAATGCTCATACAGGCTGGCTGTTTCGACCGAGCGTTGCGGCAGGTCGTAGTAGGCTTCTTCCTCGGGGTACAACTCGCGTCCTTCGAGGAAATGCACCTGCTCTTCCAGCACGCCCGTGTCGCCGGTAGCCAGCACGTAACGGCAGGTGGCATACGGCAGCCACAGGTAATCGTCGGAAAAATGGGTACGCACGCCCTGGCCATTGGGCGGATGCCACCAGTGCTGCACGTCGCCCTTGATGAACTGGTGTTCGGCGCAGCGTAGCAATTGCTCGCGCGCCAGCCATGGCGTCGTATGGATCAGCGCCATGGTGTCCTGCAACTGGTCTCGGAAACCGTAAGCGCCGCCGGACTGGTAATAACCGCTGCGTCCCCACAGCCGGCACGAAATCGTCTGGTAGACCAGCCAGCCGTTGGCTAATACATTAAGGGCTTTGTCCGGCGTTTCCACATAAACGGCGCCCAGGGTGCGGTTCCAGTGTTCCCATACGGCTTCCAGCGCCTGCCTTGCCCCCGTCGGCCCGGCGAATCGCTGGATGTAATGCTGCGCTTCGCCGGCATTGTGTGCCGCGCCGAAGATGAATACGATCTCGCGTTCCTGCCCTTCGGCCAGATCGATTCGCGTTTGCAGCGCGACGCATGGGTCGAGGCTGGCGCCAGTCTTGCCTGATAACCGCTTGCGGCGCATCGCCGACGGATTGGCCAATGAGCCGTTGCGGCCGATGAACTCGGTGCGGCTTCCGGTCATGCTGCGCTCGGTTTCGCTGACCTGCGCGAATACCAGGCGATTGGCGCATTCCTTACCGTAGGAGTTGCGGGCGAACAGCGCTCCGCTGTGCGGGTCCGTCTCGGTCACAATATGCATCAGGTTGGCGTGCCGCCATTCGCCCATCACCAACTCCCAGTAACCGGTCAGCGAGAGACGGCGAGGGCGCCGTGACAGATTGCGTAGCTTGACCACCACGAACTTCACCGGCGCGTCCATGGCGACGTAGGTGTACAGCTCGGAGGCGATGCCAGCTTCGTAATGCTCGAACGCGCTGTAACCGAAGCCGTGCCGGCACACATAGCCGGAGCGGCCGCTCGCGGGCAGCGGTGTCGGCGACCAGAAGGCGCCTGTGTCCTCGTCGCGAATATAAATCGCTTCGCCGCTGCTGTCGCTGAGCGGGTCGTTGTGCCACGGCGTCAGCCGGAACTCGTGCGCGTTTTCCACCCAGGTATAGGCGCTGCCGCTCTCGCTGACCACCGTGCCGATATGCGGGCTGGCAATGACGTTGACCCAGGGCGCCGGCGTGGTCTGCCCCGGTTCGAGGGTGATGACGTATTCGTGCCCGTCGGGCGTGAAGCCGCCCAGGCCGTTATTGAAGATGCGTTCATGCGGTAGCAGCGGCAGCACGGGTTCCGGTACCGGCTGGAGCAGGGGTTCGAAATGATCCGGTACCCGTTCGGGCGACACGCGGCGATCCACCTGTTCCACCAGCGTTTCGGAAGTATCGGAAAACACGATGCGGGCCACTGTCTGGAACAATACCCGCTCGTCTTCGGTCAGCTCTTCGGCGCGCCGCACGAAAATGCCGCCCGGCTTGTCGATGATTTGCGCGTCAGGGCCGGCATTGATCAGCCCCATGATCTGGTCGTGCAGGATCGCGCGGTAACCGGAGAAATCCTCGTTCACAATAACCAGGTCCGCCGCCAGGCCCTTCATGCGCCAATAGGCGTGGGCTTGCAGCGCCTGTTTGACCAGGTCGATGCGGCTCAGGTCGCCGATGCGCAGCAGCACGATGGGCAGGTCGCCCGACACGGCAAAACGCCACAGGCCGGATTGCCCCAGCTGGTTGCGCGCGATGACGCTGGGCGATGCGCGGCGCCAGGAATTGGCGTAGATGACGGACGTGGCGAGGCGCCCGAAAAGTTGGGCATCGGCTTCGGTGGCATTGATATGGCGCAGCACTTCCTGACTCTGGAACCAGGCCATTTCGAAGGCCCGTTCGACAAAGTGCCGGTCGCAGTACTTGTCCAGCAGTGCCAGCGCTCCCTGGCGCGTGTCGGCGACGCCGGAGATGATCTGTACGCTGGCCGTGCCGTCGGGCGGCAACGTGATGGTGCGGCGGATCGCCACGATGGGGTCGAGCACGGAGCCGTCCGTATTGGACAGGGGGCCCGGGTCGTGGATGCCGTCCAGCACTATCGGATTGGCTGCCGTCCGGCCGCGGCCGATGAAGCGGGCGCGATCGGTTTCGTAGGACGGCTCATCGGTATCGACGCCAGGGGCCGCCAGCAGGTGGAACATCCACGGCACCTGCTCTTCCGGAGTACGCGGGCGGCGCGTGCAAAGAATAGCCTGTCGATCCGGCAGGATCTCGGTTTGCACGAACAGATTGCTGAAAGCGCGATGCGCCAGGTCGGAATTCAATGGCGCCAGCACGACCTCGGCGTAACTGGTCACCTCGATGTGCCGGGTGCGGGATGACAGGTTGGTGAGGGTAACGCGGCGGATTTCGACGTCGTCTTCCGGCGAAACGCTGATTTCGGTATGCGCCTCGATGGCCTGGTCGCGTCGCCGGTATTCGGCGCGCGCCTGCACGAAGATTGCTTCGTAACGATCGGCGCGGCGCAGGGTCGGGTGATACGCAGTCGACCAGTATCGTCCGGTATCGCGGTCGCGCAGGTAGGTGAATGTGCCCCAGTTGTCGGACGTGGCATCCTCGCGCCAGCGCGTGACGGCAAGATCGCGCCAACGGCTGTAACCGCCCCCGGCATGCGTTGCCATGACGTGATAACGACCGTTGGACAGCAGGTGGATTTCCGGCATGGGCGTGTGCGGGTTGGTGAATACACGCATGATCGCGCCGGAGTCTAAACTCGGCGGGCGCGCGGCGGCCGTGACTTCGGCGGCATGCGGATGCAGTGTGGCGCCTTTCTTCGGCACGCGTTCCTGCAACAATAATTCTGTGGCCTTGATGGCGGGAAACGACATGAAACGGCGCTGCATCGGCCGGTCGAGCAGCACATGCCCGAAGGCCAGCAGACTCATGCCCTGGTGATGCGCCATGAACGAGCGCACGATGGTGTGGTTCTTGCCACGCGGTACGCGCGAAGGGGTGTAGTCGATGGCTTCAAAGAAGCCGTAGCCGCCGAGGAACCCGCTTTCCGACAGCACCTGCAGGTTGCGGCAGGCTTCCCGCGGGATGACCGTCAGCGCCAGGGCGGTGGCGTAAGGTGCGATCACCAGGTCATCGCCCAGGCCGCGCTTGAAGCCCAGCCCCGGCACGCCGAATGCCCGATACTGATAGACCTGGCTGGCATCGGTGGCGCTGTAACAGGATTCGGAGATGCCCCAGGGCACGGCCCGCTGGCGGCCATATTCGATCTGGCGCGACACCACGGCCTTGCAGGTCTGCTCGAGCAGGGTATTGGCAAAGCTCGGCATCAGCAGCTGCGGCATAAGGTACTCGAACATCGAGCCGCTCCATGAGATCAGGCTGATGTCGCCGCCATGGCTGGTGAGCAGGCGGCCGAGCGAGAACCAGTGTTTCTGTGGCACTTGCCCCTGCGAGATGAGCAGGAAGCTGGCCAGGCGCGCTTCCGATGCCAGCAGGTCGTAGCAGGCGGGGTCGCGGCGGCGCTCGCTGACGTCATAGCCGATGGTGAGCAGGTCGCACGCGCTGTCGTAAAGGAATTCGTAATCCATCGCCCCCAGCAGTCGGCAACGCTCGATGGACTCGTCAATGACGACAAGCCGTTTTGCCGCTCCGGGATGCGGGGGGTTAGCCCCCAGCTCCGCATAGGTTGGGATATGCGCATAGCGCTGCGGGTCGGGGACCAGGAATACGAGGTCGTCGCGCCACGCGCGGAGCTGTTGCGCGAAGGCCTGTGCCCAATAATCCATATCTTTTTTCTGGTCGCTGTTTTCCGGCAGCAAGTCGAGCAGCTTGCTCGCCAATGGGAGCAGGTCCTCCAGAACTTTATCGATGGCGGCCAGCGCCTGCGGTTGGGGACCGGCGACCAGTGGGCGCAGCCGGCCCTGAAGAATGGCGATATGCTTCGCCAGCTCGGGTGTGGCGGAGGGTGAGACATGCTCGGACAGTACCTGCAAGGTGTCCAGCAATCCCTGGAATGCGGTGGGTGTGAATATTGGCCGGTCCTTCAATTCCTCCAGCCCCGCCTGCAGCGTGAGCAGGCTGCCGACCAGGTTGCCGCTGTCCACCGACGAAACATATTGCGGATGCAGCGGTTGCAGCGTGCGGGTGTCGTACCAGTTGTAGAAATGGCCGCGGTAGCGTTCCAGTTTCTCCATCGTCTCCAGGGTATTCTTGGTCAGCCGCAGCAGTTCACCTGCGGGAATAAAGCCGAAATCGTAGGCGGCGAGATTCGCCAGCAGCCCCATGCCTATATTGGTCGGCGAGGTGCGTGAGGCAATAGCCGGCGCTGGGTATTCCTGGAAGTTATCCGGCGGCAGCCAGTTATCCTCAGGGCTGACGAATTCCGCAAAAAACCGCCAGGTGCGGCGAGCCGCTGCGCGCAGGAAAGTCCGCTGATCGGCGGTCAGGTCCGGTGCCGGCACAATCAGCGGTTTGCTGATCCACCAGCCGACGATGGGCGAAACCAGCCATAGCAACAGCAGCGGCATGCTGAACGGCAGCATTTCCGGCCGGTAGAGCCACAGGACGATGGCCAGCGCTACCGCGGCCAGCGGCCCGATCCACATTTCCACGAAAAATCCGCCCAGCGTCCGGCGTGCGTTGCGTATGCCATAGCACTGCAATTGCCAGAGCAGCAACCCGCGTTTGGTGAACAGCATACGCACCCCGGAACGCAGAATTGCATCCAGGCTGACCAGCGTTTCGTAAGGCAGCATGATCAAGGTGAGCAGCGCCAGCAGCAACGGCCGGCCGGCGGACTTGCCCGTCAGCACCAGATGGGTCGTCCAGTTGCGCTGTGCGGGCTTGCGAATGAGCTCTATCACATTGGCCAGCACGACAGGCAGCAGAACCACACTCACTACCACCAGTGCCCAGAACCAGGCCGGGCCGGGAGCGAACAACCAGCCGCCGACCAGCACGAACAGCAAGGCCGGCGATACGAGGCTGCGCCTCAGGTTGTCGAATATTTTCCAGCGCGATAGTGCAGAAAGCGGATTCGGCTGCCTTTCTGTCCTTCTCCCGTCGGGGCCTGTGTTGCCTGGCACGTGTGCGCGCAGCCAGCCGGAAATCTGCCAGTCGCCGCGTATCCAGCGATGCCGGCGGCTGGCTTCGAGGGCATAGCTGGCGGGGTGTTCTTCGATCAGATCGACATCGGTGACCAGGGCCGAGCGCGCGTAGCCGCCTTCCAGCAAATCGTGGCTGAGGATGAGATTTTCCGGGAAGCGACCATCGACGGCCTGGCGAAAGGCATCCACGTCGTAGATGCCCTTGCCGATGAACGAGCCTTCGCCGAATACATCCTGATAGACATCCGAGACTTCGCGCGTGTAGGGGTCGATGCCCGATTCGCCGGCGAAGAGCTGGGTAAAGCGCGACTTGCCGGCGCTGGTGAGGCTGATCGAAGCGCGCGGCTGCAGGATGGCGTAGCCTTCGGTAATGCGTCCGAGCGCGGCATCGTAGCGTGGCCGATTGAGGGGGTGGGCGAGGTTGCCGATCAGCTTGTTGGCTGCATCGCGCGGCAATTGCGTATCGGTATCCAGGGTGATGACGTACTTGATCGCACCCAGGAATGAGAGGTCGCCGACGATTTCGGCGAATGCAGACCGGTCGCCGCCACGCAACAACGCGTTGAACTGTTCCAGCTTGCCGCGCTTGCGCTCCCAGCCCATCCATACCCGCTCGACCGGGTTCCACAATCGTGGCCGGTGGAACAGATAGAAAATACTGGGACGATCGTCCTGATAGGTCGCATTAAGTTCCTGCACGGCGGCATGCGCGTAGGCAAGCAGGGCGGCGTCGTTCGGTTGCGTACGTTCCGGCGCATCCGGAAAATCCGTGAGCAAGGCAAAGAACAGGTTGGGGTCGCGGTTGCCGAGATAGCGGATCTCCAGGGCTTCGAGCAGGTCATTCACGTCTTGCGTGGACCCCAGCAAGGTGGGAATCACCACCATGGTGCGATGGCTGTCCGGGATGCCCTTGGAAAAATCCAGCCGTGGCAGCGCGCGCGGTTTCAGGGTAAGGGTGACTACCAGATTCGCCAGCGCGACGGCCAGTGCCGAGGTGCCGATGAGAAGGGCCAGCGCCATCAACCAGTAGCGCCAGTCATCCGCCGCGAATCCGCCGAATGGGGCCAGCGCGGCCCAGGTCGAGAGTGCGGTGAGCAACAGGATGGGGCCGAGATAGAGCGGCAGCAGGTAAGCCTGGCTCGCCTTGCAGATGCGCGCCCTCCATGACAGATGGCAGCCGACCGTCTGTTCGAGGCTTTGCCGTCCGCGGTCGATCAGGTAGTAGCCGACATGCGCGGCGCGGTCATCGGCGCCGGATCGCTCTGCCGACGCTCGCGCCAGGGCAACGGCTTCCCGGGCGACCAGCAGTTCCGCGCAGGCGCCGTCCCGCGCCATGTCTTCGATGGCATGCCGGTAACGGTCGCGTGTGGAAAAGTCCTGGGCGGAGTACATGCCGCCCGGGTCTTCTTTCAAGGTCTGTTCGACTACGCTGAGCGACTCGACATAGTTGCGCCAGTCCATCGTGCCGATGAAACGCAGGCTGCCGATGCTGTTGGAGATGGAGATCTGGTTGGCCGCGGCGGTGCGTCCCGCCGCTTCCGACAATTGGGTGGCGGTGACGCCCTGATCAAGCAGTTTATGTTCGACCCAGGTCTGCACGAAGGCCATCGCGGGGCCTTGCGCCTGGAGCCGTTCGTAGAATTCCTCGACAAACGGTGCGGTCAACGGCACATCGGCATTGGCAAATTCGGCCAGCAACTGGATAAGCTGCTTGGGTTCCTTCTCCGCAGCCGCCAGCATGCGGTCCGCCCAGGTCACAGCGGTATCGAGCTCCTGGCGACGATGCGCGATGCGCAAGGCGACGCGTCGTAGATTTTCCAGCAGCGCCAGCTGCAGCATGATGGGGAATGCCCACAATTCGCCCAGCTTGAGTGGTTCGGCGGTCTGGTAGGCGGCGACAAATTGGGTGGCGTTGTCGCTATCGACGCGACCATCCATGTGCGAAATCAGTTCCAGCGCCAGGTCGTAAATGCGGGGGTATCCGGCCGAGGGTCCATTGGCCAGTCGCGGCAGTTGGCGGCTGTAGCCGCGCGGCAAGTGGCGGCGTGCCAGGCTGACCTGCTGCTCGATGAGATAGAAGTTGTCGAGCAGCCAGGCTTCCGCCGGCACGATGCGTTGTCCCGGTATGGCTGCGGCAGTGACCACGTCATAGGCTGCCAGCAGCACGCGTGCATTGTCCGTCAGACGGGGGAGCAGGCGATCGGGCCCCGGTCGCGGATCGATATGATGTTGGCCGGCCAGGGTAACCGCGTGGCGTTTCAGTTGCTCAATGCTTAACAGTTCCGAGCGTAACAGCTCGGTGTCCTGGCGACTACGCAGCACATTGCGGCTGCGCGTCGGGAATCTAAACTCTATGATGGGCATGACGTTTCCTTGCTCGAGCTTATTGTTAGTCAGCGCCGTACCGGTTTCCACCAGTTCAACTACGTTTGATCCTGGCTGAGGTGCATCAGCCCATATAAATGAATGAGACCAGTATCGGGGCAGAATATTCGCGGAATTTCAACGTCCACGATCCGCCCTCGACTGGCCATTGGCGCAAGGCCCCCAAGAATCCGAATGCCGGCATTGTTCAGTCGACAGCTCACTAGAATGCGCCCTAAACCGGGCTATGTCTGTACGGTGACACATATAGATCCTGTCGCGCCCGGCGGCTGCCTTACGTGTGGTAGCGTACAGACGATGGCCAGTTCCTGCGGTAATTTGGCTTTAATGTCATTGGAGCCGTCCGTAATCTTCGATATTAGGATCAGCATTAGCTGATGCTTCGTGCCGCCCGTTAGGCTTACCCGAACTCACAGGAGCGCACGCGTGCCATCCACGCAATCCATTTCCTTCACCAATCGACTGCTGGCCGCTCTCTCCGGCGACGATCTTGAACGCGTTATGGCGGATTGCGAACCGGTTGAACTTGGTTTTTCCCAGGTACTCAGCAAACCGGGCGATGCGATCGACTTTGTCTACTTCCCTACCGATTCCGTCATTTCCCTGGTCATGCCGGTCGATGGCGACTCTGGGCTGGAGGTGGGGCTCATCGGCTATGAGGGCATGTTGGGCATTCCCTTGATGCTGGGGGTCGGCGTTGCGCCGTTTCATGCGCTGGTCCAGGTGGCCGGCCCGGCATTGCGCATGGCGACACCGGCATTTCTGCGTGAATTGAAAGCGAGTCCTGCGCTGCATCAACGATTGAAACGTTACCTTTATGTATCGATGAGCCTGTTCGCGCAAACCGCCGCCTGCAACCGTTTCCATGTTGTGGAAAAACGTCTTGCCTGCCTGCTGCTGATGACGCGGGATCGTGCGCATTCGGAAGGTTTTCACATTACTCACGAACTGATGGCAAAAATGCTGGGAGTGCGTCGTGTGGGTGTGACCAAGGCTGCGGGTGCGTTGCAGAAGAAAGGGCTGATCAGCTATGTTCGGGGGAAGGTCCTGATCCACGATCTCGCCGGTCTGGAAGCCGCATCCTGCGACTGTTACCGGGCCGACAAGGACAGGTACGAACGTATTCTGGCGTGTTAAGGGCGTTGGATTTTTCAGAGTAGGGCCGGTATCACAGCGTTCTGCCCAGCAGCTTGCGTATGACCTGCCATGCGATCCACCCGCGCCTGAGCTTTTCTCCCATGCGGCCTGGCCGCAAGGCGGTCAGTAGGAAGACGATGCCTCCCATCCAGAATGGATGGCGTTTGACGAAACGTACTGCCGCCAATCCCTGATCGGCCAGCATCAAGGGCCGGCGCCATGATTCCACATTCTGCGCCAGCGCAGTCCGCTGTGCCTCAGCCTGGGCAATCAGATGTTCGCGTCGTTCGGCCAGGCGGATCAGTTTGTCGTTCATAGCCGGTCTTCGAGCTGCTGCCGATCCTTGAGTAGCTCCATCAGGCTCGCCGCAAACAGTCTGGGTTTTGCTTTCGCTTTATGTACCGCGAAAGCGATCAAGCCGCCACCGCCTGCGAGAAAACTTCCGGCGAGCAGTCCGATCACCAGCAAGCGATGGGTCTCCCAGAATGCGGCCACCAGCAGGATCGTTGCAAGCACGACGCCGACGACGAGGCAGAAGAGAGCGGTCAAGGCCAATAACATCAGTGACAGCAGATGTTCGCGCTCTTCCTCAAGGTCGGTCGACAAGAGGTCGAGCCGGGTATGGGCAATGGCAACCAGCGTGGTTGCCAGAACCGTGACGGAGTTGAGCAGTCCTGTGCCTGGGGCGGGCTGGTTATCCATCGTTAGCGACGGTTAATGGCGGCTGCGGCCAATTAACAAGCCAACGACCAGTCCCGCCGCTGCGGCAACGCCGACGGCTTCCCAAGGGTTTTCGTGTACATAGACATCGGTTGCCTTGGCAGCTTCGCGGGTTCTTGCGACCAGTTCCGCTTGTGCCGAGGCTATTCTCTCCTTCACGACCCTGATCGACTCTTCCGTCTTTGCCCGCACTTGAGCCAGCTTGTCACCGCCCTGGCCGGCCGTAGCTCTCAGCAGCTCTTCCGCATCTGCGACCACGACTTTCACGTCGTCGAATAGTTGTTGTTTGTTGAAGTCATTTGATTCGTTTTCCATGGTGTTCTCCATTGCTGTTTCATTTGTGTTCATGACGGGTATTTCTCGATTTTCTGTGACTGCTTCACGTGCTCAACGCCGCGGAACGCAGGAATTATTTACGTACAACAAGCAGGACGGCACCAGCCAATACCATGCCTACGCCGGCCCAGAGGGGAATGTTGACGGTCTCCTTTTCTTTTACCGAGAGTTCAATTGGACCAATCTTGGCTTGATGGGTTTCCTTGGTATAGGTAAACCCCCCGTAAATCAGGCCCAGGCCGCCGAGCACTATCAGTGCAATTGCCAGCATCTTGAGGGAATTCATCGCATTATCTCCAGTAGGTGTTGCATCACCCGCCATGCGGGCGGCAAGGCCGGTTGAAGCCTTGCAAGCGAAGCTCAACTAAACTCGTCGCCCTTGAATCACGCGCAGCAAAATAATCACGATGGCGATCACCAGGAGAAGATGGATTAATCCGCCCATGGTGTAGGAGGAAACCAACCCCAGAACCCAAAGAATGAGCAGTATGACTACGATGGTTTCAAGCATTTTTACTCTCCTTGTTAAATGGACGGAATGGCGGGAGCCTTACTTGACCCGCATGTCGTTCTTGACCGAGGTCACACCTTCGACGCCGCGAGCCACTTCGACTGCCTTATTGATATCGGCCTTCGAATTGACAAAGCCGCTCAACTGCACCACACCCTTGTAGGTTTCGACGTTGATCTCGGTAGACTTCAATGAGTCCTCCTGGAAGATCGCTTTCTTGACCTTGGCCGTGATGACGGTGTCGTCCATGTATTCGCCGGTGCTTTCCTTCTGTGGTGTTGCTGAGCAGCCGACGGTGGATGCCAGCATGAAGGCAATTAAAATCGCCGAGCTGTATTTGAGTAGTTTCATTTTGTTGTTCTCCAGTTAATTCAAAACGGAATTCAGGAATATGAGGCTGCTGCCGGTAGCGCATGGTGCAGGTCATAATTCATCATCTGCCTCATTTTCAAAAGTCTCTGTGTGGTAGCGAACATATAAGCATTTATTTTCGGGGAATCATCAGTCCTTACCGTGCTTGCCATGGCCCTTGTTGCCCTTGCCATGACGTTCCTGGTAACGCGGCGCGTACTCATGGCTGTACCACTCGTCCTGTACAAAATAGACGCGCTGGCCACAGGCGCCGTATTCGCTGCAATGCTTGTTCCAGTTGCTGGAATGACCTGGCGGAACGCGCAGGTAAACGGGCTCGGGCCTGACAACAACGCTTTCAACGACTACCGGTTGGGCATGGATCACTCGCGGTGGTGGGTAACCGCCGATATCGATCCGACCATAAAAGTTCGGGTCGCCGACGCTGATCGACACCCCCACGTCAGCAGCGAACGCTGGCGCTTGAAGGGTGGCAATAGCCAAGGCTGCTGCGATAAGAATGCGTTTCATGATGATGCTCCTGCTGATGCTGCTGGATAGGCTTGCGGAAACAGAACAGTGACCCACGGCGCAAACGCGACAGCGTCTGTGCCGTGGGTCGATGTTTAGTTACTTGTCGCGCTCCCAGCCGCCGCGCTCCTGATCCTGCTTGGGCTTTTGCTTGCCTTGGCTGGCGGGTCCGGATTGCTTTTCTTCACGACCCTGCGGACCTTGCTCAGACTGCCCGCGTGGATCCTGGGCCTGCGGCTGCTGCTCACGCTGCTGACGGTCAGGTCGTCCCTGCTGTGGAGGAGGGGCTGACTGCTGCATTTCTTGCTGGCGCTGCCTGTCCTGCTGACCGGCGTCGCGCTGTTCAGGCATTTGCTGCCTTTCCTGCGGCTGGTTGCCCTGGCGGCCGGATTCTTTCTGCATGTCCTGATTGCGCTGCTCCGGTTCACGCCGTTGGGGCGATTGCTTGCGATCAGGGGCTTCCTGGCGTCCTTGCGGAGCACTCGGCGATGACGGCTCATTCCTGCCGTCTCGCATGTCCTGATTACGCGGCTCCTGCTCACGCTGCGGTGGCTGTTTGCGATCAGGTGGCTCTTGTCGGCCTTGAGGCGCATTAGGCGACGACTTCTGATCGTCCCTGCCTTCCTTTTGTGGAGGTTGCGAACGAGGGCCGGCACCCTCGTCCTGGCGAGCGGACGAGCGTTGTTGCTTGGTGATTTCCCTCACGACCGGTTCACGCGGTTCGTAACGGTATTTCTGCTCATGCAGTTCAAGCTGCTGCTCGACCTGCTTGGGATAGCGATCTCCCGAATATTCTCGTTGATAATCGGGCCTCGGTGCAGGTTGTGGGGCCTCGCGGCGATCCCAGCGATCCCAGCCGCTCCTGCGTTGTTCCCAATCGTGGCCCCAATGGTCACCCCAGCGTGGCGGAGCATCCGGGCGCCATCCGCGGAAGTAAGGAGGCGGGCGGCTGTAGTAACGTACCGGAACGCGCAGAATGAACACCGGCACGTATTCCGGGCCCACGACCCACCAGGGTCCGTTGTACCAGGAGCTGGAATACCAGTAGTTATCCTGGTAAACCCAGTACATGCCGTCGTAAAAGAAGAAGTTGGCTTGCATGCTCGGCGCATAATAGACCGGGTAACCGGGTACGACGACCAGCCGCGGATAGGCCGGCACATTAATGCCGATGCTGACATGCGGAAGCCCGATGCCGATGCTCACCTGAACATCGGCGGAAGCTGCGGGGGACAGGAGCATCCCCAGCACTATGAGTAAGGGACGAATTTTTAGCATTTTGTGACCTCCAGTGCGGTAAGTAAGAGCCGATGACGGCTCTTCCTGCATGAGCCTTATGCGGGACATCGAATTGGCTCTGAGGTCGGAGTTATGGTTGCTGCGAAATGCGGACACCACCTCTAACATGCATCAGGCTATACGGGCTGTTGTTGCTTCACCGTGCGGTAGCGCACATAGGCAGTTCAGTCGTGTGATATGTACGCTAACGTACAGACGCCGCGGGGTGGCCGGGATAGCCTGATCTGCGGTCATGTGAATGAGATATGACGGTTTGCAGGAGTTGCCGGGATGATCAAGAATTTAAGGTGCACAGACACTACAGCGCTGATAATGGCACTCTGCCTGACACTGCTCGCAGGCTGTAGCTCCATTCCCACCCTGGTGCCGGATATGGCACTGCAACCATCGCGTCCCGTACAGCTCGAAGGTGCGCAAGGTCCCCTGACGGCCCAGCAGAGCAAGGCGATACTCGCCAAACTGGAAAAGCATGGCGATGACACCAATATCTTCGACAAACACCTGGCATTGGAATCACAGATCGTCGGCAGTCCGCTGGTGACAGGCAATAAAGTGGAACTGCTGGTCGATGGCCCGGCCACGTACGACGCGATGTTCGCCGCCATAGGCAATGCGAAGGACCATATCAATATGGAAACCTACATCATCGAGGACGACGAAATCGGCCAGCGTTTTGCCGAAGTGCTGACAGCCAGGCAACGGGAAGGGGTGCAGGTCAACCTCATTTACGACAGCGTAGGATCGCTTGCCACGCCGGAGGCATTTTTCATTCCGATGAAAGAAAGCGGGGTGAACGTATTGGAATTCAACCCGATCAACCCGCTCATGGCGCGCAAGGGATGGCAATTCAACCTGCGCGACCACCGCAAGCTCCTGATCGTGGACGGCCAGGTGGCTTTTGTCGGCGGCATCAACATCAGCAGTGTCTACTCCAGCGGATCGTCCGGCAGGTCCAAGCCCAGCAAAAATGCCCAGCCCTGGCGCGATACCCATCTGCGCATGACAGGCCCGGTCGTCGCCGAATTCCAGAAACTGTTCATAGCCACCTGGAACGAGCAGCATGGCGAGCCTCTGGCATCCAAGGACTATTTCCCCGAGCCCGGCAGCAAGGGCAACGAAGTGGTACGCGCCATCGGCAGTACGCCTGAAGAGGCTTACAGCCAGATCTACGTCACTTTGCTTTCCGCGATCAACAGCGCCGAAACCCAGGTTTTCCTGACCAATGCCTATTTCGTGCCTGATCCGCAACTGCTCGCGGCGCTGAAAGAAGCGGTGCAGCGCGGGGTGGACGTGCGGCTTCTGCTGCCGGGCTCTACGGACTCGGCATTGGTGTTTCATGCTTCGCGATCCTATTACGATGAAATGCTGAGCGCCGGCGTCAAGATCTATGAGCGGAAGGATGCCATGCTGCATGCCAAGACCGCCCTCATCGATGGCGTCTGGTCCACCGTTGGCTCCACCAATCTCGACTGGCGCAGCTTCGTCAGCAACCAGGAAATCAATGCCGTCATGCTCGGGCAGGAGTTCGGCGCGCAGATGCAATCCATGTTCGAAAAAGATCTCGAATCCTCCACCTTGATAACGCTGGAAACTTGGCGAAAACGCTCAATTGCCACCCGGATAATGGAAAAGGCCGCGCGGTTGTGGGCGCGGTGGCTGTAATTCATCTTTCCGGCATTCCCGATCCTGGTCGTGCGAGGCTCATTTGTTGCGCAGGCTGGAATTGCCTAGCCCAGTCATCCAGTTACCTATTCAATCCCCAGATGCCCCACAAGGTTATCCACAGAAAATGTGGAGATGGTGCGCTGCGGCCGGAACTGGATTAAAGTGACTTCAAGCCAATCGGAGTGTCACCCAGCATTATGAAAAAACCTTTTCTCATGGCCTGCCTTGCCCTGCTGATGACTTTATCTCAGCCTGTTCATGCCGAAGAAACCCTGCAGGATGCCCTGACGGCCATAGAGGCTGGGGATTATCCGAGGGCGCTTGGCATCTACACAATGCTGGCGCGTGAAGGCAATGCCAAGGCTGAATACAATCTGGGGCAGATGTATATCAACGGTGATGGTTTGCCGCAGGACGTTTCTGAAGCGCAAAACTGGTACCGGCGTTCCGCCGAGCATGGCTATAGCGAGGCGCAATACACGCTGGGGGCGCTGCACTTTCGCAGGATCGCGGCGCTGCAGAGCCACGAAGAAGCCGTCGACTGGTATCGCAAGGCGGCGGAGCAAGGGCATGCACGTTCACAGCTCAATCTGGGCGATCTCTATTTCAAGGGCGAAGTCGTCCCGCAGGATGTTGATGCCGCGCTGAGCTGGTACAGAAAAGCGGCCGAGCAGGGCAATGGCGAGGCGCAGCATCAATTGGGTGTGATCCATGCCAACGGCGAGGGCGTCGCCAAGGACGTGGTCACCGGTTACATGTGGCTGCTTCTGGCAGCCGAAAACGCCGAACCAAGGCATCGCGTGCGTACCGGAAAAATACTCAACTTTACCGCAGCCGGCATGACGCCTGAGCAGGTCGAAGAAGCGCGCGCCCGCGCGCGCCGCTGCCTGGAAAACAAGTTCAAGGGTTGCTGAAAAGAGCATTGCGAGTCGGGGGAGGCCTCAATGTCTGAAATATTCGGTTCCGATGCCTATGCGCCGAGGCAGATCGCCGAGCGCGTAAACGAGGTGTGCGTCATCAAGGCGCATTTGCCGCTGCTGACGATGTGGATGCTTGCCATGCTGGCGGGTGCCTTCATCGGGCTGGGCGCGATGTATTACACGCTGGTCGCGAGCGACGCTTCTCTCGGTTTCGCGATATCGCGCGTGCTGGGCGGACTGGTGTTTTCGCTCGGCTTGCTGCTGGTTGTCGTGGCGGGCGCCGAGCTTTTTACCGGCAATAACCTGCTGGCCATGGCATGGGCGGATGGCTGCCTGACCACGCGCGACATGCTGCGCAACTGGCTGGTCGTGAGTGTCGGTAATCTTGTCGGGGCGCTGGGGTTGGCGGTATTGGTCTATTTGTCCGGACATCCCGCGATGAATGGCGGCGCAATTGCTGAAACCACCCTCAGGATCGCCCAGTCCAAGGCAGAGCTTTCATTCACCGAAGCGTTTTTCAGGGGCGTGCTCTGCAATGTTCTCGTGTGCATGGCGGTATGGATGGCCATGGCCGGCCGCAGCGTCGTGGACAAGGCGGTCGCGATTGTTTTCCCCATCTCGGCTTTTGTCGCTGCCGGTTTCGAGCACTCCATCGCCAACATGTATTTCTTCCCGCTTGCGCTATTGCTCGGCGCGCCGCTGGAGGTGGGCGATATCGCGCGCAACTTCATCGCGGTCATCCTCGGCAACCTTGCCGGCGGCAGCGTGCTGGTGGCACTGGTGTATTACGTCATTTACATTCGCCCGGCCCACAAGAAGAGCTAGCACTTCGAAGCCAGACTCCTTGTTGCAGCAACAAATGCGCAGGGGTAACAAACCAAAAATGCAGATGGGGGTCATATTGGAATAACTCACAAGCGAGGTTCCAAATGGTTGACTATATACATCGCATTTACGGGCTATACCCATCACACCTGGAGGCCGAGCAGGTGTACTCGCAATTATTGCAGCAAGGATTCAAGCCGGAACAGCTGAAGCTTGTAGACAAGGCCGATTCTGACAAGGAAATTCCTCCCGATTCCGACGAAGTCCGCAACGAAGTCGTCATCGACGGCGCCCTCGGCACGGCTGCCGGCGCCGGCGTCGGCGCCCTGGGTGAGGTGGCACTTGCCGCCGCCAACGTCAGCCTGTTCATCGCCAGTCCGGTGCTGGGTACCTTGACCATGATAGGCTGGGGCGCTGCGGTCGGCGGCCTGGTCGGCGCTGCAGTCGGCGCGGGAAATCCGGACACCAAACGTTTCTCCGACATCGTGCAGGATGCCGTCAAAAGCGGGCACGCCGCACTGATTGTCTACGCTGCTACAGAATCGCAGACCACGCTGGCCCAAGCCGTCATTGCCGAATCGTTGGTGGACAAGAGTCAGACGGGGAAGATCGATTAAATGACATGGCTTCGCGCAGATCGGCAATGATTTAACCGGTATCATCACGTTTCGCGATTTTGCAATTTATCAGGCAGGAAATATCAGGAATGGGTGAATCGAAACGCCGAGGCTCCAGGGAGGAGCGCGTCGCGCAAGCGACTAAGCAGCGCAAGCACAAGTTGGACGAAGTAAAGAAGGAGCTGGGGATTCCCGAGGGCGCGGAGTTTTTGGGCTATCTCATTCATCACGCCGAGAACGATGAGTTCATCCATGCAATTGAGGATACGGATCTCGTGGTGAAGCGTGCTTTCGTCAAGGCGCCGGAAGAGGCCATGCGCTTCGGGCGTTACCTTGATGCCAACCAGTTTGTGCGGCATGACAAGGGGGAGGGCGTTGTCGGGTTGTTTAGCCTGGATGGCAGGTTTGTCACGTTTCCTGTCGGCTAATTACATACCAGCCATGAAAAAAAGCCGCGATTGCGGCTTTTTTATTGTCTGCATAAATGGCAGATCAGTTCAGTTTTCGTTTTTCTTTTCGTTGCTGACGAAGCGGCGGAGCAAGGATTCCAGGGCTTCGAACTCCTCGCGGCTGAAGCCTTTCAAGTGCTGATTCAATCCTTCGGCAATCAAATACGGAATTTTTTCTGAAAATCGGCGACCTTCTTCGGTCAGTCGGATGTCGAAAACTCGACGGTCGGTGCTGTTGCGCTCTCGCGTGACCAGGCCCTTGCTTTCCAGGCGGTCCAGCATACGGGTCATGGTGCTGGTGTCCACTCCATTGCAGCGCGACAGTTCGGCGGCGGTCGTGGCCTTGCCGCTTGCCAGGAGCAGAAGGGGCGCCCATTGCATCGAGGTCAGGCCGAGGTCCGCGACCTTTTCATCGATGGTGCGATGGAAGGCGTGCATGGCCTGTTTGATCAGCGACGCTACCGATTCGCCGCAGACATAGGTTTCGCCACTGTAAAAAATTTCCTGCATGGCGGAATCGGTTCCTGTTGTGTTTTGTTTGGTCATAAGTTTAGAATGTTGCATATGCAACTACTGCATCTGCAACTTTAGCAGAAAGCTGCTTTCGAATGTAGTCGACAGTATATCAACCAGCTCGGAAAGACCATGATAAAAATAGTAAGAATAGCCCTCGAACGGCCTTATACATTTGTCGTCATGGCTGTGCTGCTGCTCATAATGGGTACGCTGGCGGCGTTGCGTACGCCGGTGGACATCTTTCCCGAGATCCGAATTCCGGTGATTGCCGTGGCCTGGCAATACAATGGCCTGCCGCCCGATGACATGGCGGGGCGCATCACCACGCTCTATGAGCGCGTGCTGACGACGACGGTCAATGACATCGAGCATATCGAAGCCAATTCCTATACCGGCTTCGGCATCGTCAAGATTTTCTTTCATCCGGGCGTTGATATAGCCACGGCCAACGCACAGGTGACGGCCGTTTCGCAGACCGTGACGCGGCAGATGCCGGCTGGCACCACGCCGCCGCTGATCATCAATTACAGTGCCTCCACCGTACCTATCCTGCAGGTGGCGTTGTCGGGCAAGGGCATGACCGAGCAAGCCTTGGGTGACTTGGGGCTCAACGTGATCCGTACCCGGTTGGTGACGGTGCAGGGCGCGGCGATTCCGTATCCTTTCGGCGGCAAGACGCGCCAGGTGCAGATCGACCTCGATCCTTCCGCCTTGCAGGCACGCGGGCTTTCGGCACAGGATGTGGCCAATGCCCTGGCCGCGCAGAACCTGATCCTGCCGGTGGGAACGCAGAAGATCGGCAGCCATGAATACACGCTGCGTCTCAATAACGCGCCATCAGCAATTGAAGAGCTGAACAACCTGCCGGTGAAGGCCGTCAACGGCGCGACCGTATATATCCGCGACGTGGCGCACGTGCGCGACGGCAACCCGCCGCAGACCAATGTGGTGCACGTGGACGGTAACCGTTCGGTGCTGATGTCGGTGCTGAAGAACGGCGCGACTTCCACCCTGGATATCGTTTCCGGCATCAAGGCCAAGCTGGAGGAAATCAAGCCAACGCTGCCGGAAGCGCTGACCGTTTCACCGATCAACGACCAGTCGCTGTTCGTGCGCGCGGCAATCAAGGGCGTGGCCTACGAAGGCGTACTTGCCGCAGCGTTAACCAGCCTGATGATCCTGCTGTTTCTCGGCAGCTGGCGCTCGACGGTGATCATCGCCGTGTCCATTCCGCTTTCCATTCTCGGTGCCATTGCCGCGCTGGCCGGGCTGGGTGAAACGCTCAATATCATGACGCTCGGCGGCTTGGCGCTGGCCGTGGGTATTCTGGTGGACGATGCGACGGTGACCATAGAGAACATCAACTGGCACCTGGAACACGGCAAGGACGTCGAGACCGCCATCATGGACGGCGCGGCGCAGATCGTGACGCCTGCCTTCGTGTCGCTGCTGTGCATCTGTATCGTGTTCGTGCCGATGTTCTTCCTCGAAGGCATTTCGCGTTTCCTGTTCGTGCCCATGGCCGAGGCGGTGATGTTCGCGATGATCAGCTCCTTCATCCTCTCGCGCACGCTGGTGCCGACCATGGCCAAGTACCTGCTGAAGCCGCATGCGGTGGGCGAGCACGCGGAAGAGAAGCCGGCTTCCCGCAATCCGCTGGTCAACTTCCAGCGTGGGTTTGAAGCGCGCTTCGAACGCTTCCGTCTCGGGTATCGCGGCACGCTGGAAACGGCCATGAGCCACCGCCGCAATTTCGTGATCGGCTTCATGGCGTTCGTGTTGCTGTCGATGGCGCTGATCCCATTCCTCGGGCGCAATTTCTTCCCCGCAGTGGATAGCGGGCAGATCCTGATGCACGTGCGGGTACCGATCGGCACACGGGTGGAGGAGACGGCAGCGCGCTTCGCCGTGATCGAGGATGCCATCAAGCGTGTCATCCCGCCCGGCGAGATCGAGACGCTGGTCGATAACATCGGCATCCCGATCAGCAGCATCAACATGACTTACAACAACACCGGCCTGATCGGCTCGCAGGACGGCGATATCCAGATCGCGCTCAAGGAGGGCCATCGGCCGACCGCCGATTACGTGCGCGAATTGCGCGAACGCCTGCCGCGCGAATTCCCGGGGACGACGTTCTCCTTCCCGCCGGCGGATATCGTGAGCCAGATCCTCAATTTCGGGTCGCCGGCGCCTATCGATATCCAGATACGCGGCGGCAACCTGGATGCCAATTTCGATTACGCCAACAAGCTGGTCGCGAAGATACGTAACGTGACCGGCATTGCCGACGTGCGCATCCAGCAGTCGCGCAAGAATCCGCGCTTCGACATCAACATCGACCGCACGCGAGCGCAGGAGCTGGGTCTGACGGCGCGCGACGTAACCAACAGCCTGGTGGTCAACCTGGCCGGCAGCTCGCAGGTGGCGCCGACGTTCTGGCTCAACCCCGAGAATGGCGTGTCCTACCCCATCGTGATGCAGACGCCGCAATATCGTCTGGATTCGCTGACGGCGCTGGCCGGGTTACCGATCGGCAGCGCAAACAATACTTCGCCTCAAACGTTGGGCGCGCTGGCGACTTTCCAGCGCGGTACCGCGAACGCCGTGGTCAGCCAGTACGACATCCAGTCCATGGTGCAGATCAACGCCAGTGCGCAGGACCGCGACCTCGGCGCAGTGGCGGCGGATATCCGCAAAATCCTCGACGAAACCGCCGCGGAAGTGCCCAAGGGGGCCAAGGTCGAGTTGCTGGGGCAGGTGAAAACCATGAACGATTCCTTCGCCGGCCTGTTGTTCGGCCTGCTGGGCGCCATCGTGCTGATTTACCTGCTGATCGTGGTCAACTTCCAGTCGTGGAGCGATCCGTTCGTCATCATCATGGCGCTGCCGGCTGCGCTGGCGGGCATCGTGTGGATGCTATTCGCGACTTATACGCCGCTTTCCGTTCCGGCGCTGACCGGCGCCATCATGTGCATGGGCGTGGCAACGGCCAATAGCGTGCTGGTGATCAGTTTTGCCCGCGAGCGGCTTGATGTCCTGGGCGATGCGACCAAGGCCGCGCTCGAGGCCGGCTATGTGCGCTTCCGCCCGGTGCTGATGACCGCGCTGGCGATGATCATCGGCATGACGCCGATGGCGCTGGGCATGGGCGAGGGCGGCGAGCAGAACGCGCCGCTGGGCCGCGCCGTGATCGGCGGGCTGATCTTTGCCACCATCGCCACCCTGATATTCGTTCCCGTCGTGTTCAGCATCGTGCACAGACGGTACCGTCAACCTT
>CAMLME010000003.1 GCA_946481235.1 uncultured Methylobacillus sp.
CCTGGAAGATGCGCATCTTGTTGTGGCCCTTGAACAGGGTCGGGTTGATGTAGTACCCGCCGGAAATGTCGCCGCCCAGTTCGGCCTTGGTGCCACCGGTCAGCACTTGCGCGCCTTCCTCGACGCCCAATTGCAGGTAGGACTGGATCTTTTCCATCTGCAAGTCGGAGGCTTGTGCGCCGATCATGGTCTCGGTATCCAGCGGGTTGCCCTGCTTGATCGCCTTGACGCGCGGGATGACGCGCTCGATGAACTTGTCGTAAATGGATTCCTGGATCAGCGCGCGGGACGGGCAGGTGCAGACTTCACCCTGGTTGAAGGCAAACAGCACCAGGCCTTCGATCGCCTTGTCGAGGAAGTCG
The DNA here is from genome assembly GCA_946481235.1 of uncultured Methylobacillus sp. Next base: position 363 of record CAMLME010000003.1, read on the forward strand.
TCGTCGGCCGCCATGATGTCTTCGAAGAAGATATTCGGCGACTTGCCGCCGAGCTCCAGCGTGGCGGGGATCAGTGAGGTGGCTGCGGCCTGGGCAATGATGCGGCCGGTGGCGGTGGAGCCGGTGAAGGCGATCTTGGCGATGCGTTTGCTGGTGGCCAGCGGCATGCCGACTTCGCGGCCGAAGCCGTTGACGATGTTGAGCACCCCGGGTGGCAGCAGGTCGGCAATCAGCTCCGCCATGATCAGGATGCTGATCGGGGTGGATTCCGCGGGCTTCAGGATGACGCAGTTGCCGGCGCCGATAGCGGGCGCGAGCTTCCAGGCGGCCATCAGCAGCGGGAAGTTCCAGGGAATGATCTGGCCGACCACGCCCAGCGGTTCATGGTAGTGATAAGCCACGGTGTTTTCATCAAGTTCGCTGAGCGAGCCTTCCTGCGAGCGCAGGCAGCCGGCGAAATAACGGAAATGGTCGATGCTGAGGGGAACGTCGGCATTCAGCGTTTCGCGGATCGGCTTGCCGTTGTCCACGGTTTCCGCATATGCCAGGAGTTCCAGGTTGGCTTCCATGCGATCGGCGATCTTGAGCAGGATATTGGAACGTTCGCCGGGAGCGGTTTTGCCCCACTTGTCGGCGACGGCATGGGCAGCATCGAGTGCCAGCTCGACATCGGCAGCGCCAGAGCGCGCGGCTTGCGTGTAGGACTTGCCTGTTACCGGGGTCACAACATCGAAGTATTGCCCTTCGACAGGAGGCACCCATTTGCCGCCGATGAAATTGTCGTATTTGGCTTTGTACTGGACTTTGGCGCCAGCCTGACCGGGGAATGCGTAAATCATGACTTCTCCTCAAAAAGTTATAGCGTGCAGTTGCAGTTGCCATGTGCCGGCTAACTCATTACTGATAGCAGTATCTGTGCCGGAATCTTCAAATCCATTCAACTCATTGAAAACAAATATTTATATAGTGATTGAGTTTGCTTAGACACTGCATCTCGTCTCAAGTTGAGACGCCGCTGCCGTCTCATTGCGAGACGGGTTCTTGAAAAAGCCGACTCAAGTGCTCACGGCCGTCAGGCCCTGCAGCGTGTCGGCAACGTCGCGCGTATGGCCGGCGGTTTCCGCGGTCTGCGTACTGTAGCCTTCGATGGCTTCCAGCACGCCGGTCAGGCCGGAAACTTCTTCCGACTGGCGCTCGATCATTTTCGCCACGACGACCATCTCTTTCGCCAATGCGGAAATGTCGCTGCCGATCTCGTCCGCGCTACTGCGCGACTTTTCTGCCAAGCGGCGAACTTCGTCCGCCACCACCGCGAAGCCGCGGCCCATTTCGCCGGCACGGGCCGCTTCGATGGCTGCATTGAGGGCGAGCAGGTTGGTCTGGTCGGAAATCTGCTGGATTACCTCGACCACGCCATGGATACGCTGGCTGGCCTGCGCCAGGTTATGCGCGCTGCCTGCCACTTCGCTCGCCTGTTCCGACAGGCTGTCAATGGTGCTGCTGGCGTGGTGAATGGCATCCTGTTGTTCTGACAGTTTCCGGGTCAGCGAGTTGACCGAGCCGTAGAGATCGCTTGAGCATGTTTTCAGGTGCTGTGCCGTGAGCTCGCGCTGGTTTTGCGCCTTCTGCATGATTTCGCCCAGGCCGTTAAGGTCGCGCACCACCGAAATCAGGTTGGCGTCGATGTTGTCCGGATTGACGCGGCTGTTGAAATTGCCGATCTTGTAATCGGAGATCTGCTGCATCATCACACGTGACACGCCCGCCAGCTTGGCGTGGCTGCGGCGCAGGAAAAAAGCCTTGAATTCGCCGTAATGCGCGACGAAGTTGTCCACGAACTCGTCTCGGAAAGCCTGATCGGGTGCGACCCGGAAAAAGAAAACCGCGGTGAGCGTCTGGTTGAGATTGAGCCCCAGGATTTCGCCGAAGGTGGAGAAGCCTGCGAGCTGGCTGGTCTGGAACAGGCCGTCCAGGCCGGACAGTTCGCTGCCGTTGTAGAGGCGGCGCAGGATACAGTCGTTCAACATGCCTGCGATGGGCGCCCCCGGCTTGCCTGCCATGAAGGTGCTGAAGTCCCGCTTGGTGGTGCTGACGAAAGGTGTGCGCTTGACCAGCACCAGCTCCTCCCCGGCGCCGACGTCGCAGTAGAAATCCACCTGTTCGTTATCGAAATCCAGCTTGGCGACCGAGCGCACGAACAACTCATCTTTCACCCTGATCGCAAAGGAGTAGCTGTCCAGCTTGCCCTGAAGCTGATCGCGGGAGCAGGCCAGTGTTTCGCACAATGCATCCAGCAATGAAACCACGCGCCCGTGGGCATTAATCACCTGCCGCACTTGGCGGCGCTCCACCGAAGCGCTGAACACCTGGTAGCTGGCGCCTGCGGGTTCGAAGTTCTGGCTTTTGAAAACACCGAAGCGGACCCCCGGCGCCATTTTCAGGAAGACGATGACGGCATGGTTGGTCAGCTTGCGCTTGCCGTCGTGCAGCCAGGTGCCGCTGAAATCCAGCTTGCCGCCAGCCGATGCGCCGACGAACAGGCAGGGGAAGCGTCCGGTGTCGTACAGCGCTTCCATGAAGAACGATTCGGAATTGGAAAGGCCATCGAACAGGATGTAGGCAAAGGTGTCGTGGTAGTCGATTTCCATTTGGGTACCGACAGCACGGATGTTGTGGCGCAGACGCTCCAGTCGCTCTTCGTAATCCAGCTTGGGCTGGCCGTCACGCAGGTCTTCGCTGACGAGCGGGATCGAGACGATTTCCGCCTTGCCGATCAGGTTGCGGTCGAAGAGTTGCAGCACCACACGGTCGCGCGGGTCGCTGGCATCGCAATACAGGCTGCTGCCATCGCCGCACAATTCACCGGCCGTGCTGGTCAGTACGGTGGGTACGCCCGCAAAGTGCGTCGAAATGATGCCGGCTACCCGATCGAGGTCGACGCCGGGAGCAACATACCCGGAAATGAAGGCCGGATTGCAGCGCAGGCTGCCGAGCTGTTCGCCAAGATGCTGCGACGAACTTTGCAGCGTGTATACGCCAGTAGATGAGCCGGTTTTTGAAACAAATGGGAGTCGCATATTAAGTGCCTATTTCAGTAGGTCAATGAGTCCCCATTACCTCTGGGCCTGTATGACTCTTTGCAGGGAGCGTGCCAGTTGCTGAAAAGTTGCGAACGTTCATGATTAATAAAAGTTTTTACGATATTGGCTGGCATGGCGTATCATTCCAGTCTCAATTTGAGACGAGCAATTGTCATTAAACGAGACAGCTCCGAAGAGCCTATTTCAATAGGTTTCATATACCGCGTTGAGCCAGGGCGCGGATGGATGCAAGACGCAGTGCGCAGCGAATGGCTATTCCATTTGCGAGCGCTGCAACGCTGCAGACGCCGTGCCCTGGCTCAACCCGAAGGGCCGTTTGCTTGCGGGACGCATTGCGGTGTTGCGTCCTGCTTGTGGAGAATGACTACACTGCGCAGTCCGCGCCTTGCACTGCATCCCGCAAGCAAGCGGCGCGATGTATGAAACCTATTGAAATAGGCTCTAAATGACGCGATCCACCTACCATGTGCGCATTAAGCAGGCCCGCAACCAGCTTCTGGATCAGGGGAGCGTTCCGCAAGGCGTACTGCCTGAGCCCATTGAGCGCTCATGGTCGCGCTGCGCGGATACCGGGCTTTCGCTGGAAGTAGAGCCCCGCCTGGAGCCGATGCTGCAGCAGGAACTGGAAGAAATCCGCGACAAGAACACCCGCTTGCTGACGCAAGCCCGGCCGGAAATGGAAAATCTGCATGCCCAGATATTCGGGACGCAGAGCATGGTGATCCTGACCGATGCCGGCGGCACCATCCTGCATGCACTGGGCAATCCCGAGTTCATCGGCAAGGCGGCGCGCGTGGCCTTGCAACCGGGCGTGACCTGGAGCGAAAGCAATACCGGGACGAACGCCATCGGCACGGCCCTGGTGGAGGAGGCCCCAATATTCGTGATGGGGGCTGAACATTACTTCAGCAAGAATGCATTCCTGAATTGTTCCGCCTCGCCCATCATGGATCCGCATGGGCAGGCCATCGGCGTGCTGGACGTGTCCGGCGATTACCGCCAGCCGCAGGAGCACACCATGGCACTGGTGCGCATGTCGGCGCAGATGATTGAAAACCGCCTGTTCAGCGCCGAGTTCGCGAGAGAGGTCACGCTGCATTTCCATTCGAGGCCGGAATTCATCGGCACGCTGTGGGAAGGCATTGCCGTGTTTTCGCCGTCCGGACGGCTGCTGGCCATCAACAAGAGCGGCATGTTCCAGTTGGGCGTCAGCACCACGGACAAAGCCCAACTTGATTTCGGCGTCATGTTTGAAGGTACGCTGGAAAAACTGCTGGATGCCGCTCGCCATGCTGCTCCGCACAGTACGTCGCTTACCACGCATAGCGGCCATCGTCTCTATGCCCGTGTGGAACCTGGCGTGATGGCGATGCCTGCGGTCAGCAGCCCCGCACAGAATGCAGTCCGTGCGCCGGAGAAAAAGCCCGATATGGGAATGCTGGATGCACTCGATACCGGCGATGCGCAGATGAGCAAGGCGGTTTCCGGCGTGAAAAAAGTCGTCGGCCGCGAAATCCCCATCCTGATCGAAGGCGAGACCGGTACCGGAAAGGAATTGCTGGCCAAGGCTATCCACGCCGCCGGCAAGCGGGGTAAGGGACCTTTCGTCGCGATCAACTGTGCCTCGATCCCCGAAGGCCTGATCGAGGCCGAACTGTTCGGCTACGTCGATGGAGCCTTTACCGGCGCCAAGCGCAGCGGCGTGCCGGGCAAGATCATGCAGGCCAACGGCGGCACGCTATTCCTGGATGAAATCGGCGAAATGCCGCTGCAATTGCAGGCGCGGTTGCTGCGAGTGCTGCAGGAACGCGAAATCATGCCCTTGGGCGGAGCGAAAGGCATGCCGGTGGACATTGCCGTGATTTCCGCCACCAACCGCAAGCTGCGCGAGCACGTGGAGCAGGGGAATTTCCGCGAGGATCTCTATTACCGGCTCAACGGCTTGCGCGTCACCCTGCCGCCGCTGCGCGAGCGCAGCGACATGCCAGCCCTCATCGAACGCATCCTGCGCGAGGAAAGCGATGAGTCGGTAACGCTGCATCCCGAAACGCTGGCCATGTTCGCGCGTCACTCGTGGCGCGGCAATGTCCGCCAGCTAAGAAACGTGCTGCGCGCGGCGCTGGCGTTTCTTGATGGCGAGCACGTAGTCAAGACACATCACTTACCGGATGACTTCGTCGAGGAACTCAAGCGCATCGAAGCGACTCCTATACACAGGACGTCGCACAAGGGTGCCCTGAATATCGAGGCCGCTGAAGTTGATCTGATCCGCCAGGCGCTGGCAGACGAGAACGGTAATATCACGACTGCTGCCAGCAGGCTGGGCATCAGCCGAGCCACTCTCTACCGCAAGGTAAAACGCCTTAACCTGGCCTGATTCCAGATCCTTGTAACAGAAAATTCGTACGTCCCGAATAATCGAAGCCGGACTTTAGTCCTGGCCGTGTCGCTTGAAAAGCGAGCCCGAGGAGACGGCGGATGACTCTGCCCATGAATAACATCAATAATGCGTCATTCAACTTGCGCACCTGGCTTGTCCGTAGCGCAACCTTGCTGGCTTTCTATTCAACTCTGGTCGCATGCTCCACCGTGCCCGATGCCGAAGCGGTCATCAATGGGGCTAATTCCGATGCCAATCCGCGGGTTGTCGGCGCAAAGGGGCCGTTAACGGCTTCCCAAAGCAAGGCCTTGTTCCAGCGCCTGGGTCTCAATGCCCAAAACAGCGATCTTTTCAAGCGCCACCTGGCAGTCGAGCAAGAGATTGCGGAAAGTCCGCTCGTTACAGGAAATTCCACGCGTCTGCTGCGCGATGGCGAACAGACCTTCGATGCGATTTTCGAAGCTATTCGTTCCGCCAAACACCATGTGAACCTGGAGTATTACATTCTCGAGAATGTCGAGCACAAGGGCACGAAGCTGGCCGATCTGCTGGTCGCCAAACGGCAGGAGGGCGTCCAAATCAATGTTCTTTACGATAGCTTCGGCTCGATCTCCACGCCGCCCGAATTCTTCGATCGTCTGCGCAAGGCCGGCGCCAAAGTGCTGGAATTCAATCCGATGAACCCGCTGGAACGCCGTCGTATCATCAAGTCGCCCAATGACCGCGATCACCGCAAGATTCTGGTCGTCGATGGCCATACTGCCATCGTCGGCGGTATCAATCTCAGCGTCACTTATCAGAGCCGGCCTTTCGATTCCGCTTCCAGCAATGAAAAGGCGGAGCATTGGCGCGATACCGACATGGAAGTGCGTGGGCCTGTCGTGGCCGAGTTGCAAAAACTATTCTTCGACCAGTGGTACAGGCACAAGGGCGAAAAAATCGATGACAAGGGTTATTTCCCCCAATTGAAACCTGAAGGCGGCGAGGTCGTTCGCGTGATCGGCAGCGGGCCGGATCATACGGTTTCGCGGTATTACGTCACCTTGTTATCGGCCATCCGCAATGCCGAGAAAACCATCTGGATCACCAATAGCTATTTCGTGCCGACCAAGGTCATGAAGCAGGATTTGATGGATGCTGCCCAACGTGGCGTCGACGTCCGGCTGCTGTTGCCAGGCAAAAGCGACGTGCAGGCGACGTTGGCTGCGCAACGGTCGCATTACAAGGACTTGCTCGAAGCCGGCGTAAAAATATTTGAAAACGAGCATGTGATGCTGCACGCCAAGACGGTCGTCATCGACGGCGTCTGGTCGGTAGTCGGCTCCTCCAACCTGGACCATCGCAGCGTTCTTTACAACGATGAAGTCGATGTGGTGGTGCTCGGAGGGATTACCGGAAAAGAGTTTGAGCGCATGTTCCAGGAAGACGCAGCCAAGGCCAAGCCGATTCAGTTGGCGGAATGGAAGCGCCGGCCCATCCTCCAAAGAATAAACGAATTCTTCTCGCGCTTCTTTCAGAACATTATGTAAGCAATTGATTTAACGATTATCTAGCATGCGCTTGTGTTCGTGCAGTTTCATTTTCAGGTAGGTATTTCGGTCGACTTCATGCAACTGTTTCGCGTACTGCTCCAGGGTTTCGATGCAAGCCTTCAGCCGCTTTTCGAACTGGTCCTTGCCGGTGGCGTGCAGGAATGAATCGATAGCCACGTAATAGCGCATTGCATTGCGCTCCACGACGCCACGCACGCCGCTGATGTATTCCGGTTTGCCGTCCGCCCGCGTGCCGACCGGCGTAAAACCAATCTTTCCCCGTCCTATCGTCGAGAGATATCCCTTCATGGCTATCCTTCCCGACATCCCGAAACCATAGGCATAGGTCAGATGAATGAAGGTCTGGTCGTTATCGGCAGGCATCGCCTGAAGGATGATGCGGTAATCGTGCGTGCTCAACGGACCTTGCGGTGCGCTCAGGCTGGTCGCGAAATAGTTGTTCTCGGAGGCCAGCACGCGGTAGTTGAATTCTACCGGGTGGGTATCTTCCAGAGGCTGTTCCATCTTGCGCCCAAGATTGAGGGTAAGCGTACTGCCTGCGGCGTTCTGCCGGGCACGGCAATACTTGACGTTGAGATGCAGGATCATGACTTCGCACCAGTTCGTCGGCTTTCCTGACGGGTCGTTCAGCGCGCCGCTTACAACGGCAAACGGCTGGGAAACCAGCGCGTAGATGTCGCCCTCGAGTTCGTTCGACGATTCCTTGGATTCGATATAGAGCGGACGATGGAAGGCATTCTTCTGCAGCTTGGGCTGGAGGCGCTCATAGTCGGCGCGCAGGGCAGTGGCGGAAGGTTTCATTTTGGGCTCCGCATTAGCTGGACGGCTGTCGAATAGAAAAAAAGCGGCGATTATCAGAACGAGCGATAGTGCAAGGCAAGGTTGTCCGTGCCCGGGTTGCAGGCGCGCCTCAACCATAACTGCGCAATTGCCTCGAGAAATCCTGCAGCGCCGCAATACCGCTTTCTTCCGCGCGTCGGCACCAGTCCTCGAGCTGCTGCAGCAATTGCTCGCGCGATGCATTGGTGCGGGCAATGAGCGCCATCAACTCCTGACGCATGGAATACACCGTTTGCAAGACCGTGCTGGACATCAGCGCCTGACGCAGGACTGCATGATCTTTTTCCGGCAGAAATTCTGCATCCCGCTGCAGCCAGCGCTTTACTGCGCTCGACAGGCGAGCGAGTTTCAGTTCTGCCGCTTCGTGTTTGACTGTTCCTTTGAGCGACCGAGTGAACCCGGCCATGACAGCATAGCGATGGGTAAGGATGGCTTGCAGGGTTTCCAGGTCGCAACGCATCTTGGCGCGATTGAATCGCAACTTGGGCGCGACCTTGCGCACTTGCGCCAGCCGCACCATGGCCATCAGGCGGATATACATCCAGCCGATGTCGAATTCCCACCAGCGGCTAGAGAGCTTGGCCGAATTGCTGTAGGCGTGATGGTTGTTGTGCAGCTCCTCGCCGCCGATCAGTACGCCCCAGGGTACGATGTTCTTCGAGGCGTCGCGCGTGACGAAGCTGCGATAGCCCAGGTAATGGCCGATGCCGTTGATCACGCCGGCAGCGAAGATCGGAATCCACATCATCTGCACCGCCCAGATCGTAAGACCGATGGGGCCAAAGAGCAGCACATCGATGACCAGCATCAATGCAACGCCGAGAATGGGATAGCGGGAGTAGAGGTGATGTTCGATCCAGTCGTCTGGTGTGCCGCGACCATATATTTCAAGGGTTTCGCGATTGGCTGCTTCCTTGCCGTACAGTTCCGCGCCTTCGAGCAGCACCTTGGATATACCGTAAATCTGTGGGCTGTGCGGATCGTCTATGGTTTCGCATTTTGCATGGTGCTTGCGGTGGATGGCGACCCATTCGCGCGTTACCATGCCGGTAGTGAGCCAGAGCCAGAAACGGAAGAAATGGCTGACGGCTGGATGCAGTTCCACCGCACGGTGCGCCTGATGCCGATGCAGGAAGATGGTGACGGAAGCAATGGTGATATGCGTCAAGGCCAGGCAACTTAAAACAAGGCCCCACCACGGTAGATCGAAAAGGCTGAAACCCATCATGAACTCCTCGACCGCTGGCGCGAGGAAATGCGCGAACGGCGTGCGTTTGTAAGTGAATGTTAGATGCTGTGTAAATGTAAGTTAAAGTCATTGGGCCTGAATTGATAACCCAAGTTCACTTTGTTACATTCACAAGCCAGTAGATGGATAAATCCAGAAAAATTAAGTGTTTTATCCGGTGACTTAGAAAGCTAGAGACTTAATCGCACATGAAGCGCATCGCTCTTGCCTGCATCCTGTTGTCGACGAGTGTAGTCGCATTCGCGCTCGACTGGGACGATCCATTTGAAACCGGCCAACTGCCTCGTCCGACAGCGCTGGGTACGATTATGGCCGCAGAGAATGCACCATGTTCCGACAATGCGGCTGCGTCCGCTGCACTCTCGCTCACCGACGTCGTTGACCGCGTGCTGTGCCGTAATCCGAAAAGCCATGAAGCCTGGGCCAATGCGCGCGTGCAGGCAGCGGAAATAGGTGTCGCCCGCGCGGCTTACCTGCCGAGTATCGATGCCACTGCGGGTGTCGAACACAACTGGAGCAAAGGCGGGAGCCGCAGCAGTAGCGGCTTGAGTGGCACGGGCAGCAGCACCGGGAGCTCCATCGGCAGTTCGTCCGGCAGCACCGACTACAACCAGGTTTCAGCCGGCGTCAGCCTGTCTTATCTTCTTTACGATTTCGGCGGCCGCGATGCCGCTCTCGAAAACGCTCGCCAACTGTTCGAAGCTGCTAACGCCACGCAGGACAATGTGGTGCAGGGGCTTTTCTTCTCCGCGATCCAGGGCTATTACCAGTTGAATGCCGCCCAGGCAGCACTGGAGTCTGCGCTGGAAGCCGAGCGCAGCAGCAAGGCCAGCCTGGATGCCGCGACGGCGCGTTACCAGGTGGGCGTCGGTACCCCCGCCGATAAATTGCAGGCGCAAACCGCATACTCGCAAGCGGTGCTGGACCGCATCCGCGCCGAGGGTACGCTGCGCAATGCACACGGCACATTAGCCAACCTGATGGGCATGGATGCCAACCAGAGTTACACCTTGCAACCCGTTGCCGACACACCGGCCACCGAGCAATTCCAGGCAAATGTCGGCGAGCTGATTGCGGAGGCACGCAGGCGTCGTCCTGACCTTGTCGCGGCGGAGGCGCAGATTGCCGCTGCCGAGGCCGGTATCGCCACCGCGCGCGCCGCAGGCAAACCCAGCATTTCCGTCAGCACCGACCTTGCCTACCTCAATCGGGAATCCAGCGACCCCAGCCGCAGCGGCGGCATAGGACTCAATGTCACGATTCCGCTGTTCACCGGTTTCGCCAATACCTATCGCATCCGTTCTGCGACTGAGCAGGTCGAGGCAAGAAAGGCCGCGCGCGACCAGATTGCCCTTCAGATTGCGCTCGATGTCTGGCAGGCCTATCAGAATCTCCAGACCGAAACGCAATCGGTGCAAAGCAGCGCCGACCTCGTCGCCAGTGCTTCGCAGAATGCTGACGTTGCACTGGGCCGCTACAAGGCCGGTGTGGGCAATATCATCGACGTGATCACCGCCCAGGCAGCGCTCGCCAGTGCACGTGCACAACGCATACAGGCCCGTTTCAACTGGGATATCGCACGGGCCAGCCTGGCTTATTCCATGGGCCAGCTGGACGACGTGGCGGCCGATACCCGACATCCTCTTTCTTCAGAAAGTCAGCAATGAAGTTTGTTTCCAGGATATTCAGCGGCTGGACGTTCCTGCTGCTCGCGCTCGTCGCGGCAGGCGGCTATTACTACTACCGCAGCCAGCAGCAACCCGACGCGAGCGCGATCTACCGCACGGAAGAGGTGGATATCGGCGACATGGTGCAGACCGTGTCCGCCAACGGCACGCTGAACCCCGTGACGCTGGTCAGCGTCGGCACCCAGGTGTCGGGTACGGTACGGAAGCTCTACGCCGACTTCAACCAGAAGGTGGTAAAAGGGCAAATCCTGCTCGAACTGGACGATGCGATCTATTCCGCCCAAGTGCGGCAGAGCGAGGCCAGTATCCGTAACGTGCAGGCGACGCTCGACCTGGCGCGCGCCAATGAAGCACGCATGCAGAACCTGTTCGGCCTGGAATACGTATCGCGGCTGGAACTGGATCAGGCCATTCAGGCGCGTCGCTCCGCCGAGGCGCAGATTGCTCAGGCGCAGGCGCAGCTGGCGCGCGACCGGGCCAACCTCAATTACACCGTGATCCGCTCGCCGGTTTCCGGCGTGGTCGTGGCGCGGCAGGTGGATATCGGCCAGACCGTGGCCGCCAGTTTCCAGACGCCGGAGCTGTTCAAGATCGCGCAGGATCTTTCCAAGATGCAGATCCATTCGAACTTCGCCGAAGCCGACGTCGGGCAGATACGCGTCGGGCAGCCGGCAGCCTTCAGCGTGGACGCTTTCCAGGATCGCAAATTCAGCGCTGTGGTGCAGCAGGTACGGCTCAACCCGACCATCCAGTCGAATGTCGTGACTTATGACGTGGTGCTGGGCGTGGACAACCCGGAGCTGATCCTGCTGCCGGGCATGACTTCGTATGTCAGCATCACCGTTGCCGAACAGCAGGGGGCATTAAGAGTGCCGAACGCTGCGTTGCGCTATCGTCCCCAGCAGGCCGAAACAGCAGGTGCGAAGCCCGCACGCCGACAGGATGGCCCGGCGCGCAAGGTTTACGTGTTGCGCCAGGGTAAGCCAGTCGCGGTTCCGGTCACGCTGGGCATCACCGATAACCGGTACACGGCCGTTGTTTCGGGCGAGCTCAAGGCGGGCGAGCAGGTGATCGTCGGCGACAACTCGCCGGATGAGGACGCACGTTCCGGCGGACGGAGCATGCGCATGAGACTGTTCTGATGCAGGCAGGGCCGCTGATTCGCATCAGCCATCTCAAGAAGCAGTACGAAACCGCAGCCGGGCCGGTGCCGGTGCTGCATGACGTGACGCTGGACATCCAGGAGGGCGAGTTCGTCGCCATCATGGGCCCATCCGGCTCGGGCAAGTCCACCTTCATGAATATCCTCGGCTGCCTGGATACACCCACCGGCGGACGCTACGAATTGCAAGGCAACGACGTAGCCAAGATGGATGGCGACGAGCTGGCGCGTCTGCGCAATCAGGTCATCGGCTTCGTATTCCAGGGTTTCAACCTGCTACCGCGTGCCAACCTGGAAACCAATGTTGCGTTGCCGCTGCTGTATGCCCGCGTAGGTAAATCCGAACGACTTGAGCGTGCCCGCAAGCTCCTGACCCAGACAGGGCTGGGCAACTATGCAAAGTCGCTGCCCAACCAGATTTCCGGCGGCCAGCAGCAGCGCGTTGCCATTGCCCGCGCGCTGGCAGGCAAGCCTAACCTGATCCTCGCCGACGAGCCGACCGGCAACCTGGATTCTCACACCAGCCAGGAAATCATGGAAATTTTCACGCGCCTGAATACGGAAGACGGCATCACCATCGTATTGGTCACGCACGAGTCCGACATCGCGCGTTACGCGAAACGCCTGGTGCGTTTTGTCGATGGCGACATCGTGCACGACGGCGGCGTTCACGAGGAAACCCTATGATAGGCGTGATGCTGGGAGAGGCCTGGCATGCGATGGCCGCGAATCGCATGCGGACCTTCCTCACCATGCTGGGCATGGTAATCGGTGTCGGCGCCGTTATCCTGATGATGGCGATCGGGCAGGGTGTGCAGTATTCGATCAATCAGTCGATTGCTTCGATGGGCAGCAACCTTTTCCTCGTGGTGTCCGGCTCGACCACTTCCGGCGGCGTGCGCCTGGGCGGCGGTGCTGCACCCACATTGACGGTTGGGGATGCGGAGGCGATAGCCGAGTTGCCCAATATCGCCGCCGCCGCCCCGGTCGCTTCCGGCTCGGCGCAGGTGATCTATGGCCCGAACAATTGGAGCACCGGCATTTCCGGCGTGACGCCGGATTATCTTGAAGTCGCGAATTGGGAGCTTGCCGACGGTTACTGGATGTCCGATTCGGATGTACGCTCCGCAACACGGGTTGCCGTGCTGGGCAACACCGTGGCTCAGAACCTGTTCGGCGACGAGAATCCCCTCGGCAAAACCATACGCATCAAGCAGAGTCCCTTCATCATCATCGGTGTTCTGGCACCCAAAGGGCAGGCGCTGGATGGCCGCGACCAGGACGACACCATCCTGGTGCCGGTTCGCACTGCGCAACGCCAACTTTTTGGCCAGCAATTCCAGAACACGGTACGGCACATCATGGTGCAGGCCATATCCGCAGAAGCGATGAATCAGGCCGAGCGCGACATGAACGATTTACTGCGCCAGCGGCACCGCATTCGTCATGGCGCGGACGACGATTTCACCGTGCGCAACATGACCGCGATGGCGAATACCGCTGCCGAAACCGCGAAGCTGATGTCCCTGCTTCTGGGCGCCATTGCCTCGATCTCGCTGGTTGTCGGCGGGGTAGGGATCATGAATATCATGCTGGTGTCAGTCACCGAGCGCACGCGAGAGATCGGCATACGCATGGCGATAGGGGCCAGACGGCGCGATATTCTGATGCAGTTTCTTCTCGAAGCGATCAGTATTTCCGTCGCCGGCTGTACCATTGGAGTGGCGCTGGGAGTAGGAGGGGCGTTGCTTGTGAACCAACTGACGCAGACGCCGGTGGTTATCACTTTTGCGTCAATTGCCCTGGGTTTTGCTGTTGCAACTGCTGTTGGCGTTTTTTTCGGGTATTATCCGGCCCACCAAGCGGCCGGATTGAGGCCAATAGAAGCCTTGAGATATCAGTAAATGACTGGTTTTGCAGGCAAAAAAACTCTTGCCTAAAACACCTAAAAAAATTGTATCATTGAGCCCGCAAAGAAATCATAATTACGCAACAAATCATAAACCTGCAACTCATTCGGAGGACATAATCGTGGCCAAGCCATTAATTCAAGTAGCACTGGATTCTTTAGATTACGAACAAACCCTGGCGCTGGCTCGTCAAGCCGCTCCTTACGTCGACATCATTGAAATCGGCACGCCCTGCTTGAAGGTGAATGGCATCGCGATTGTCAAGGCAATCCGCGCCCAGCACCCGGACAAGCTGATTTTTGCTGACCTGAAGACCATGGACGCCGGTTACTACGAAGCCGAACCTTTCTTCAAGGCAGGCGCTGACATCACCACCGTGCTGGGTACTGCCGACATCGGCACCATCAAGGGCGTGGTCGATGTGGCCAATGCCTACGGCAAGCAAGCCCAGGTCGACCTGATCAACGTGACGGACAAGGCTGCACGCGCTGCCGAAGCCGCCAAGGTTGGCGCACATATTATCGGCATCCACACCGGCATCGACCAGCAACTGGCCGGCCAAACCCCGTTTGCCGACCTGGCCGCACTCGTTGCACTGGGCCTGAACGTCAAGATCTCCGTTGCAGGCGGCATCAAGCAAGCAACCGTACAACAAGTCGTCAAGGCTGGCCCGAACATCGTCGTCGTCGGCGGCGCGATTACCGGCTCCAAGGCTCCTGACGTCGCAGCTCGCGAAATCCGCGAACTGGCCGATGCTGCCAGCGGCGAAAGCTCCAGCGGCGGTATCTTCGGCTGGCTGAAGAAGCTGGTAGGCTAATTTCCTGTTGCAGCCCTCATCGGCTGCCGGGAATCGAATGCCGTCCCTCGCAAGAGTGACGGCATTTTTCTTTTGTACGACCTTGTCCATGCAATCTGTAAAATGAGGCCATTTCGGCCCCCGGTATTCCCATGACGATACAACTGCTTCCCGATCATCTCATCAGCCAGATTGCTGCCGGAGAAGTCGTCGAGCGGCCCGCTTCAGCGCTCAAGGAATTGCTGGAAAACAGCCTGGATGCCGGCGCCGATAATATTTCGGTGCTGTTGCAACAGGGGGGCATCAAGCAGTTGCGAGTCGCCGATAACGGCGCCGGAATCGCGCCGGACGAATTGCCGCTGGCGTTGGCGCGCCACGCCACGAGCAAGATTACCAGCCTGGATGATCTGGAACGCGTAGCCAGCCTCGGTTTTCGCGGCGAAGCGCTTGCCAGTATTGCCTCGGTATCGCGTGCCAGCATCGTCAGCCGCATCGCGAACGAACGCCACGCCTGGCGTATCGCCTCCGAAGGCGCGCTGCTGATCCCCGCCGAGCCTGCTGCGCTGGACGAGGGCACGGTGGTCGAGGTGAACGACCTCTATTTCAATACGCCAGCCCGCCGCAAATTCCTCAAGACGGAAAATACCGAATACGGGCATTGCGAAGAGGCCTTCAAGCGCATTGCGCTGTCGCGTCCGCAAGCCGGCTTCATGCTGCAGCATAATGGCCGGGCGCAGTGGCGCATGACGGGCGGTGAGCCGCAAAAACGCTTCGCGGAAGTGCTGGGCGCGGAATTCGCAGAGCATGCCCTCATGCTGGATGAATCCGCCGCCGGATTGCGGCTGTGGGGCATGGCCGCGAAACCGGCTTATTCCAAGCTGTCGCGTGATACGCAGTATTTCTACGTCAATGGCCGTTTCATCCGCGACAAGCTGGTCGCGCATGCAATACGCCAGGCCTACCAGGACGTGCTGCACCACGAGCGCCATCCGGCTTTCGTGCTGTTCTTCGAGATCGATCCGTCACTGGTGGATGTCAATGTCCACCCGACCAAAACCGAGGTACGGTTCCGGGAATCGCAAGCGGTGCATCGTTTCATCTTCCATGCGCTGCACAAGGCGCTGGCTGCGCCGGTTGGAGCGCCTGCGGCTGCCGAATCACCCATGCAAATGCCTTCGTTTCAGCCTTCCTATGCCGCGCCTTACCAGCCGCAAATTCCGCTGCGCGCCTCGGAAGGCCTGGGATTTTATGAAACCATGTTCGGCGGTACGGCGTCGGCTACTGCGCAGGCCATGCCTGTTGCGGCCTCATTAGCGGAAAATCCGGCTGAAGCGCAGGAATACCCGCTCGGCTTCGCTATTGCCCAATTGCATGGCGTGTATGTCCTGGCGCAAAACCGACAAGGCATGGTGGTCGTGGATATGCACGCCGCCCACGAACGCATCATGTACGAGCGGCTCAAGAATGCGTTGGATACGCGTGCTATCTCGACGCAGCCGCTGCTGATTCCGGTGAGCTTCCATGCTGACCGGCTGGAAATCGCCACGGTGGAAGAACAGGGCGCTGTATTACGCGACCTCGGCTTTGAACTCGCCGTCCTATCACCGACAACCCTGGCGGTACGCGCCATTCCTGCCATGCTGGCCGATTCCGATGCCGTCGCGCTGGCGCGCGCGGTAATCGCCGACATCCGCGAATTCGGTGGTAGCCGGGCGCTGACCGAACGCCGCAACGAAATGCTGGCGACCATGGCCTGCCACGCCGCCGTGCGCGCCAACCGCAGTCTCACCGTCACCGAAATGAACGCGCTGTTGCGCGACATGGAAGCTACCGAGCGTTCAGATCAGTGCAATCATGGCCGTCCAACCTGGTTCCAGGTAACCATGGGCGAGCTCGACAAGATGTTCATGCGTGGCAAATGACCGCATTGCGGGAAAAAATCCCGCTTCTGGATGTGCCGCAACTCGCATAACTCATGTAAATTATGCCCGCCTGCCAGCGCAGGTTTTCATCAATAATCTTTGAGGTATGGAATGAACAAGTTTTTTGCAGCACTGCTTATGACCGCCCTGTTGCCGGCCACCACTTCGGCAGCAATCGACGAAACCCTGCGCATCAAGGAAACGATCGAGATCAACGCTCCTGCCGATGCCGTATGGGCAAAAGTTGGTAATTTCAATGACATGAGCTGGCACCCGGCCATCGCCAAGACCGAACTTACCAGCGGCAACAACAATGAAGTCGGCGCCACACGCACGCTGACGCTGCCGGATGGCGGAACCGTGAAGGAAGTTCTGGTTGCCTATGACAAGGACGGCATGACGATGAAATACGACATCACCGAATCCGTGCTGCCGGTGCGCGAGTACAGCGCAACCATCCTGGTGAAAGCTGCTGACGGCAAGACCACCGTCACCTGGCGCAGCATGTTCAAGCGCAAGGATCCGGCCAACCCTGGTGCTCCCGGCCAGGATGACAAGGCTGCCAAGGAAGCGATTACCGGCATTTTCAAGTCCGGCCTTGAGAACCTGAAGAAGATTTCCGAGAAGTAAGCTATTCCGGGTGGGCAGTTCTTGTCCACCCTATACATCCATCCAGACAACTCCGTGTCGACAAAACCTTCCACCACCCGCATCGCCCTCGCGAGTTTTATCGGCACCGCCATCGAGTTCTACGATTTCTATATCTACGGCATGGCCGCCGCGCTGGTGATCGGGCCGGTGTTTTTCCCGCAGAGCGATCCTGCTGCACAGGCCTTGAACGCATTTCTCACGTTCGGTGTCGCTTTTCTCGCGCGTCCATTGGGTGCAGCATTGTTCGGGCATTTCGGCGACCGCATCGGGCGCAAGGCGACGCTGGTTGCTTCGCTCCTGGTGATGGGCATTTCCACGATGCTGATCGGCGTGTTGCCGGGCTACGACATGATAGGCTGGCTCGCGCCTGCCTTGCTGTGCCTGTTGCGCTTCGGACAGGGAATCGGCTTGGGCGGGGAGTGGGGCGGTGCAGCGCTGCTGGCGACGGAGCACGCGCCGGAAGGCAAGCGCGGCTGGTTCGGAATGTTCCCACAACTCGGGCCGCCGGTCGGCTTCCTGTTTGCCACCGGCAGTTTCCTGCTGCTGGCGCATTTTCTCGACGATGCGCAATTCCGTGATTGGGGCTGGCGCATTCCTTTCCTCGCCAGCGCGCTGCTGGTGATGGTGGGGCTGTATGTGCGACTGAAACTGTCCGAGACGCCGGTTTTTGCGCGCGCCTTGCAACAGCAAACCAGGGTGCGTTTGCCTCTGCTGGAAATGTTGCGAAACCACGCGCTTCCTTTATTGCTAGGCGCACTGGCGATGGTCGTTTGTTATGCGCTGTTCTACATTTCGACGGTCTTCTCGCTTAGCTACGGCACGGCCACGCTTAAGATTCCGCGCGAGCAATTCCTGGCCATGCTATGCGTTGCCGTGCTGTTCATGGCGGCTGCTACCCCGTTTGCCGCGTGGGCGGGCGACCGCTATGGACGGCGCCCGATACTGATGGCGGCCAGTTCCGCCGCGCTATTGTCCGGCTTCCTGTTGGCACCGATGCTGGAAGGGGGATCAATTCCGCTGATCACAGCCTTTTTGTCGCTGGAACTCTTCCTGATGGGGGCCGCTTTTGCCCCGATGGGCGCCTTGCTTCCGGAGTTGTTCCCGGCGGGCGTTCGTTACACCGGAGCCGGAGCAGCCTACAATCTGGGCGGCATACTCGGCGCATCCTTCGCGCCATATATCGCGCAGAAACTCGTGGCTTACGGTGGGCTGCCGTGGGTGGGTGGCTATATCTCCGTGGCTGCGGCAATCAGCCTGGGGGCGGTAATACTGATGCGCGAGACGCGCAAAGTCGATTTCTAAGCCAGCAACAAGAACACCGTCGGCTTCTTGTGCAAATCCGGAAGCGATGTATTTTTCCAGTCCGCGATCCGTTTAGTCACTATCAACTCATCCTCCAGACTGACGTTGCACGCTATGCATAGTCGTGTTTCCCCATTGCAGCTGGCGAGGATGTCTTCCAATAAGTGCTGGTTGCGGTACGGCGTTTCGATGAAAATCTGCGTCTCGCGGTTTTTGCGTGAGGTTTGTTCGATTTCCCGCAGTTTTTGTACGCGTGCAGCCTTCTCGCTCGGGATATAGCCAAGAAAGGTAAAGCGTTGGCCGTCCAATCCGGAAGCCATCAAGCCCAGCAAGATGGAGGAGGGGCCGACCAGCGGCGCGACGCGGATGCCCTTGCGGTGTGCAAGTGCGGCCAGCTTGGCGCCGGGATCGGCCACGCCGGGGCAGCCGGCTTCCGACATCAACCCAATGTCGCGACCTTCCAGCAGCGGGGCCAGCAAGGCTGGCAACTCCTGGTCCGTGGTGTGTTCGTTGAGCGTCAGCATCACCAGCTCGCGCACGGGCTTGTGCGTCTTGATCGCGCCCAGAAAGCGCCGCGCAGTCTTCTCATTTTCAACAACGAAGGTATCGAGCTTTTGCGTGATGCTCACCACGTCCGGCGGCAAGGCTTTCTGGATAAGGTCATCGCCCAGCGTGACCGGAATCAGGTACAGCGTTCCCAGCCTCAATATTTCACCTGCACGCGGTAAGTTAGTGTGGTCTTGCCTTCGGCTGGGATGTCGATGCGCCATACCGCGGTGTTGCTGGCGGCTTTTTCATACGCATGGCTGGACTTGATGATTTTCCAGTCGGCCGGAATGGGCTCCTGCACGGTAACAGTGACGGCCTCTTTCTTGGCGTTCTTCAGCACGATTTCATAGGCGCTTTCGAACATCGTGGTGCCCTTGGTGGGATTGGGAAGTTTCTTGAAATCAGTCTGCTTCTTGTCCGCCGTGACGTCGAAAGCTTCGCCCAGCTTGAGGCGCACTTTCTCGTTCTTGGGCGTATGGTCGATGCTGTCCTCGCCGACGAATTGGGCGTTGCCGGCGCCATCCTTTTTATAGACGCGGATGATGCCCTTGGGCAGCGGCATGCCGAGACGCGCGCTTTCCTTGTTGTCGAACTCGACGAACACGCCGACCTTCATCTTCTGGCCCAATTCGCCGTAGCTGGAGCTGTAGTAATAGTCTGCACCGCGTAGCAGCAATTCCTTGCGTACCGGCACCTGGCTGGCTGCGAGCAGTGAAACCTGCTTGGTCTGGTTTTCGGCGATCGTCGTGGGGCGATCCAGCGTGTAGAGGTGATATTCCAGCAGTGACTCTTCTGCCATCTGCGCTGCAGGGGCGGGCGCCATTTCCATCTTCGACATGGCACGAACCAGGCGCCGCTCATCCTGCACCCGGTTGACATCGCCTGCCACCAGTTGCAACTTTGCGTTGCGATACGATGCACCGCTGGTGTTGGTCAGCGTCACCCAGCCCGAGAGATCCATCTTGTCGTCCGCGGGATTCAGTTCCGCAACGTAGTCCGCCTTCCAGCCCAATCCGCCGGACAGGTAGCTCAGTTCCACATCCTGCTGCGCCGCGCCGCTGTTGTTGAGCGACATCACCAGCGTCGGCCGGTCGCGCAGGTTGGCGGGCACGTCGCTATAGACGATACGCCCGGGAATGCCGGTTTCGATGCGGTCGCCCATCTTCAGCACGACACCATTGTTGGCGGCCAATACTTGCGCCTGTTCGGTAGTTTCGGCACCCGTCGCCGGATTAGTCTTGATGACGCCGACCGACTTGCCGACGAACTTCTCCAGCAGTTTCTGCGGTGTAAGGAGGTCGAAATCGAAGTTCTGCTCAATCACAGATAACTTGCCGGGACTGCTCAAACTGCGCAACAAGGCCGTTTCCGGGCGCATCTGCGCGCTGACATCGCGGAAGGCCAGTGTATTCTGCCCGCTGCCTAACTGGATTTTCCGTTGATCCTTCACCAATGCCAGGTTTTCGTTGTAGATGGTCACCGCGACACTTTTCTGGTCGTCAAGCGTGCTTCTGCTTTCCTCAGCCGCAACAGGTATCGTCACGGCAAGGCCGGCAGCGACCAGGAGAGGGATGGAGCGCTTATTCATGGGATTCCTTTCTTGTAGGCGCGAGGTGCACACAGCCGCTCGCATATCGCTGCGACCATACGCTGCACGACCGGTTCGACCGTGCAGCGCAGTATCGCAAATCTCACACCGGATTAGAAGTGTCACTCAGGTGATACCAGTCCATACGGCGCGTTAGCGTCATCACGGCGGCGAGTGCGGCGAAGAGGATCAATGAGCCCATCAGCAAGGCGTTGTCTTCCGATTGCAGCACGCCAAACAATACCGCATAGAGCAGGGCGATGCCACCCGAGAACGCCAGTGCCGGCCGGGCACTATGCAACACTCCTGCAAGGTAAAAGCCTATCAGTAGCACGCAGGCGCTGCCGGAAGCAATATAGGCCGCGAGGAACGGCATATGCTCGGACAGGCTGATAATAAGCAGGAAAAACATTGCCATCGCCAGACCGACCAGCAGGTATTGCATGGGATGCATGCGCAGTCCGCGCAACACCTCAAACATGAAAAAAGCCGTGAACACGAGTACAACGAACATCAGGCCATATTTCACTGCACGCTCGGACATCAAGTAAATATTGACCGGATCGATGAATGCGACCGTAAACGCCTCGCCTTCAGCTTGCTGAATATTGCTGGCCGGGACGAAAGAATTCTTTGCCAGGCTGCTGACCAGCCATTGTGCGTTGAACCCCTGCGCATCTACGGTCCTGCTACGTGGGAGGAAGCTGCCGCCGAAGGATGGATGAGGCCACGAGGACTTGAGCGCCACTTCGGTCGTATTGCCCGAAGGCTGTACCGCCAGAGTGCTCGTACCCTGCAACTCGAGCGGAAAGCTGAAGTTGAAGGTCTGCGTCCGATTAATGTCGGGCACAGGCAATGGAACGTGCATGCCGTTGCCCTCCAGCGACGCAACACCTCCCGGTGAAAACTCGTGTGCCGTGCCGTTCAGTGTCAATAAAGGCGCATTGCGTATCCCGCGAGAATCGCTCACGCGCATCACGAAATAGGCGGCTTCAGGGATGATGTTTTCGATCTTGGCGTTCAACCCGTACGCGCGCGGCAGGGTGAAATTGCCGGAAATCTTGCTGTGCAAGTTGTACAGCTGCGCTTTGTAAATGCCTCGGCTGCGACTCTCGACATCGGCGTCTCCCGTAATTTTCAGTGTGTGCGGAGCCAGCACGGTTTCAAGCGGAAGCGATTCCACAATGCTGGTTTTTACGTGTCCCTTTTCATCCTTTTCCACCTTTTGTTCGCGCAATTTGTAGCGAATGACCAGATACGGCCCGGACAAGGTCTGCGGTCTGGAGGCACTGCGTGCGATGTCCTCCTGCACGCTCTGCTGCAATGTCTTGCGCTCGAAAATCTTGGACTCGATCATGCCCAGCGGTATCAGCAGAATCAGCGCCAGCAAGCCTATCATCAATATCTTGGAAAGCAGGGGATAACGATTCATGGCAATTCCTTTTTTAAGTGTCGGTGTGTTTGGTCAAACGGTTCCGCGATGCCATGCGGCCCGCGTCAGTATCAGGGCCATCCCGGCCATGCCGACCAGTACGCAGCCCAAATGCATAGGCAGCACCCATGCGTGCATCAAGAGCGGATTGGCATCCGTCAGTGGAGCAAACGGACGCATGTCGGCGTGCATGATCGCGTCCAGCAGCAGATGCGACCCGGTGCCAAGCAGCGCTCCGCACCACGCCTGCAGCCAAGTCATGCTGAAACTCTCCTCATCGTTCCCACCGAGCCGCTCATATAACCGCCAACCGACAGTGATGAACTGGCGTCCAATCAACGCCGAGCCCGCAGCGATCAGCAGCGCACCCGTCAACGTGTGCGAAAAACCATGCAGCGGAAACTCGATGCGCCACATGCGATATAGCGGTTCCACATCCATTGCCACATTGGCGAGGGTAAACATCGAAAAACTGAAGTGGCTTGGAATCAGCCCTTTGATGGCAAGGCCGGGGCCGAGGTGTAACGGTGTGAACGGCATGATGTTCTCCTGCGGATTGAAGGAGACCGCAGGATGCCGGAGCGGTGTGTGGAGAGAATGTAGTTGTGTGTGGTAGGGGTGAAGCGAACGTCTATTTTGTTGGCAGGCTCAGTCTAGCCACTGCGCCGCCTTCGTCGCTGTTGGCAAGAACAATATCACCACCATGCAGCAGCGCTACTTCCCGGACAAAGGGCAAACCCAGTCCCGTACTTTTCTGTTGCGTTGCCGGGCGAACGAGGGAGTAAAAACGCTCGAAAACGCGAGGCAGGGCAAAGTCTGGAATACCGGAACCTTGATCCCGAATGACGAGGGTATGCATGTTGTTGTTTGACTCTAGCGAGAGGGTGACCTTTCCGCCGTCTGGCGAGAAATCGATGGCGTTATCCAGCAGATTGGAAAGTGCCTGGTGCAGCAGGAATTCTTCGCCCAGGACCCACGGATCCATGGGAATGCGGTTGTCGCAGGAAATATCGCGTTGCTGCATACGGATAGCGTGATCGGCGATAACGGTGTCGGCGAGTACATGCAGGTTGAGCGGTACCTGCTCTTCCAATTCCGTCCGGTGCTCGAGTTTGGCGAGTGCGAGCAACTTATCCAGCATGTCCTTGAGGCGTCGGCTTTGCTCACGGATGTTAGCGGTAAAGGTCGCGCGATCCTGCGGCGCCATGTTTTCATCCAGCAGTTCAGCGGCACCGATCAGCGCGGTGAGAGGACTTTTCATTTCGTGTGCGAGGTGATGGACGTAGTTCTCAACGTATTCGCGGCCATCCAGCTTCTCGCGCATTTCGGTCAGTGCGCGACCAAGTTCCGCCAGCTCTCCACTGCCGAGATCGGGCAATTGTGCCTTATGCCCCGCACTGACTTCGCGTGCATAGTGCCGCAGCATGCCGACGGAACGCGTCAGCCACCAGGTGAACAGCAATCCGATCAGGAGCGCGCCGCCCATTAACCACCATCCGGCGCGTTCAATGCGCTGGCGGCTGCGATCGATGAATGGTTGCACGCTAAGCGTGGGCTTTGAGACGGCGAGCACGCCGACGAGTTGTCCGTCGAGCAGAATAGGCGCAGCGATGTGCATCACTGCGGTGTTGTCGTTGCCCGGAACTTGCCGCGTGCTGCGTACGCCATAGCGGCCTTGCAGGGTGAGATGGACATCGTTCCAGCGCGAATAATCCTTGCCAACCGCGATACCTTGCGAATCGTAGAGGACGATGCCCTTGATGTCGGTGATATACACGCGAAGATCGACGGAGTCCTTCTTGAAACCCCAAATGTCGGCATGCGGGTCGCGTTCCTGATAGCGCTGGAATGCAGCGGCGAAGCGTGCAGTATCAAGCTTGCCTGAAACCATGTCTTCGACCGCCAACTCCGCTAGCAGGTGGGCGGTATCGACCAGTGTTTCCTCCATGGTCTGGCGTACGCCGGGTTTGACTTCCTGCACAAAGCTGTTGAGCACGAACCATGCGGCGAGGCCGACGATGAGAAAGTAGCCCAGCAACAGGCGCAGGCCGATGCTCATGCGAGACAGCTCATTTTATTGACTCATTCTGGATGCTGTAGCCCATGCCTCGATGAGTAACGATGGGATCGAAGTCGTCGCGCACGCCTTTCAGTTTGGCACGTAGCGTCTTGATATGCGTATCGACCGTGCGATCGGAGGTGTCCAGCGAATCGCGCCAGATGCGGTCCATCAGCGCTTCCCGCGCATGAATACGGCCCGGGTGGTCAAGCAGGGCTTGGAGCAACAGAAATTCGTAGCGCGTAAGATCGAGCAACTGACCGGAATATCGGATGCGTGCCGCGGCAGTGTCGACCTCGAATGCCGGCCCGGTTGAAGGCGTAGCAACAGCGCGTCGCAGGCGCGCGCGCACGCGTGCGACAACTTCGCGGGGCGAAAAAGGCTTGGCGACATAATCATCCGCACCGATTTCAAGGCCGACGATACGATCGATTTCCTCGGTGCGTGCGGTGAGGAAAATGATAGGAAGATCGGTGAATGTGCGTGCCTGTCGGCAAACATCGAAGCCGCTTATATCGGGCAATCCAACGTCGAGTATTGCCAGCGCATATTGCCCGGTGCGCAGCTGCGTTAATCCCTCGCTGCCAAGAACGCAGTGATGTGGCACATAGCCTTCGCTTTTGAGTGCATAGATCAACGTATCCGCAATCGCGGATTCGTCTTCTATGATGAGTATGGATTGCGCCACGGCATTTTCTCCCTGAGCGGGATTATATGACCGACACGCCTTCTTTTTGCAGCATGCTGATGAGCGAGATCAGCGGCAATCCGATCAATGCATTCGGATCGTCGCCGCGCATGTACTCCATGAGCGCAATACCCAAGCCTTCGGACTTTGCGCTGCCGGCGCAGTGATAGGGTTGTTCCAGGCGCAGGTAGTTCTCTATTTGCGCGTCGGTGAGCTGGCGGAAGCGGACTTCGTAAATCACATCTTCGGCCTGCATATTGCCGCTGGCAGCATTGAACAGGCACAGTGCGCTATGGAAGAACACGGTGCGGCCGCGCATCAATGTCAGCTGTTTTACGGCGTTGCCATGGGTGAGCGGTTTTCCGAGCTGCAATCCGTCCAAGGTAGCCACTTGGTCGCAGCCAATGACAAGGGCGTTGGGGTGAAGATCGCCAATCTTGCGCGCCTTGAGCTGCGCGAGACGCAGGGCGGTTTCTTCGGGTTTTTCATCGGGCAAGGGCGTTTCATCGACATCCGGTACGACGACGCTGAAAGAGAGCTGCAGACGTTCCAGCAATTCGCGGCGGTAGATGGAGGAGGAAGCAAGTATCAGTTGTGGTTTCATACAGCAAAAGGCCGGCTTGCGCCGGCCTTCTTACGTCAGTTATTGAATTTCGATCAGCGTTTCGTCAGGCGTCACGCTATCGCCCTTCTTGACGTGCACGCCTATGACGATACCGCTCTTGGGCGCCTGGATCTCGTTTTCCATTTTCATGGCTTCGATGACCAGCACGCCATCACCGGCATTGACGTTGTCGCCTGCCTTGACCTTGACGTCAACGATGGTACCCGGCATCGCCGTCGTCACGCAGCCTTCATGCGACGGGCGAGGGCGGCTGCCGTTATTATTCATGGCAACGGTCTTCTTCTTTGATCCCCCGTTACCATTGCCGCCGGAAACCTCGATTTCACTCAGCGTTTCCACCATGACTTCTTCCGAAATGCCGTCGACGGAAACATAGAACGGACGTTGTTCTTCGCCAGCATGGCCGCTGCCGGTGAGCTTAATGTGGAAGGTCTCGCCATGCAGGGTCACCTTGAACTCATTCGGCGCGTAGCGTGCGGAAGAAGGCGTGCTAGCCTCCTTCGATAACAACTGCTCCGGCTTGAGCGAGCCGGCGTTGCGCTCCTGCAGGAAGGTCTGCGCCAGGTCCGGGAACATGGCATAGGTCAACACATCCTCGTCGCTCTTGGCGAGGTTCTCGATCTGGATGCGCAGCTTGTCCATTTCATCTTCGAGCAAGTCAGCTGGGCGACAGGTAATGACTTCAAGATTGCCGACAGCAATATTCTTTACTTCACTATTAATGGTGCCGGGAGCTTTACCGTAGTGACCGAGCAGATAATTTTTGACCTCGGTCGTCACGGACTTGTAGCGAGCACCCGTCAGTACGTTGAGTACGGCCTGGGTACCGACAATTTGCGACGTCGGAGTCACCAGCGGCGGGAAGCCGAGATCTTCGCGAACGCGCGGAATTTCGGCCAGCACTTCGTCCATGCGGCTCAGGGCGCCTTGCTCCTTAAGCTGATTGGACAGGTTGGAAATCATCCCGCCCGGAACCTGGTTCACCAGGACGCGGGTGTCCACGCCGGTGAAGTCGCTCTCGAACTGCCAGTATTTCTTGCGCACTTCGCGGAAGTAGGCATTGATTTCCTGTATCGCCACCAGGTCGAGGCCGGTATCGTATTCAGTGCCTCGCAGCGCAGCCACAATGCTTTCGGTAGAAGAGTGGCTGGCGCCTTCGCCGAAGGCGGAGACGCAGGTGTCCAGTATGCTTGCGCCAGCTTCGACGGCCTTCAGGAAGCTCATTGCCGACAACCCGGAGGTAGCGTGGCTGTGCAAGTGGATTGGAATATTGATTTCGGCGCGCAGGGCTTTCACCAGGTCTGCTGTCGTGTAGGGCGTGAGCAGGCCGGCCATGTCCTTGATTGCGAGCGTATCGCAACCCATGCCCTCAAGTTCTTTCGCCAAACGGACAAAGTGAGGGATGTCATGTACCGGGCTGGTCGTGTAGCTGATGCAGCCTTCGGCATGCTTGCCGACTTTCTTCACCTCCTCGATGGAAGTGCGCAGGTTGCGCAGGTCGTTCATCGCGTCAAAGATACGGAAGACGTCTACGCCGTTATTGGCTGATTTGCCGACGAAAGCGCGCACAACATCGTCGGAATAATGACGGTAGCCGAGCAGATTCTGGCCACGCAGCAGCATCTGGATGCGGCTGTTAGGCAGTGCCTTGCGCAGTTTCTTGAGGCGCTCCCAAGGATCCTCTTTCAAATAACGCACGCAGGCGTCGAAAGTAGCACCGCCCCAGGCCTCAAGTGACCAGAAACCGATCGAGTCCAGCTTGGAGCATATCGGCAGCATGTCGTCCGTGCGCAAGCGCGTGGCGATCAAAGACTGATGCCCGTCGCGCAAAACTAATTCTGAAACAAATACTTTCGCCATAATATTAACTTACCAGTTTAAGGTTTAAATCAAATGCCTTCGTGCGCAGCGATGGCAGCCGAAATTGCAGCCGCGATCAATTCCGGCGGCAACTCGGTTTCGTAGTTAATCAGTTCGGGGTGTGCCTCGACAAAGCTCGTGTCGAAATCCGCTCCCCTGAAATCCGGATGCTTCAGGATTTCCTGATAATAAGGAATCGTAGTCTTGACTCCATAGACCACCATGTCGTTCAGTGCGCGCCGACCGCGTTCGACTACGCCTTCCCAGGTCAGTGCCCAGACGGTCAGCTTGGCACACATCGAATCGTAATAGGGAGGAATCACATAACCACTATACATCGCAGCATCGACGCGCACGCCGGGGCCGCCAGGTGCATAGTAGCGCGTAATCTTGCCGAAACTGGGCAGGAAACCGTTTTTCGGGTCTTCTGCATTGATTCGGAATTCCATTGCATAACCTCGGAATTTGACATCTTCCTGCTGGTATTGAAGCTTGAGGCCGTCTGCAATTCGAATCTGCTCCTGCACGATGTCGATCCCGGTAATGCTTTCCGTCACCGTGTGCTCAACCTGCAAGCGCGTGTTCATTTCCATGAAGTAGAAATTGTTGTCCTGGTCCAGCAGGAACTCCACAGTACCGGCGTTCTTGTAGGAAACCGCTTTAGCCGCTTTTACCGCCAGCTTGCCGATATATTCGCGCTGCGCCTGCGACAGTTGCGGCGATGGAGCGATTTCAATCAGCTTCTGGTTGCGGCGCTGGATGGAGCAGTCGCGTTCAAACAGATGAATCGCGTTGCCATGTGCGTCAGCCAGAATCTGTACTTCAATATGACGCGGATTGACCACGCATTTTTCAAGGAAAACTTCTGGTTTTCCGAAAGCCTTGCTGGCTTCTGAAATCACTCGCTCATAGTTGCCGAGCAATTCCTTTTCGTTATTGCAGCGACGTATACCGCGGCCGCCGCCGCCGTTGGTAGCCTTGAGCATGATCGGATAACCGATTTTCTTTGCCAGAGCTACCGCTTCCTCGACGTTTTCCAGATTGCCATTGCTGCCTGGCACACAGGGGATGCCGGCGGCGATCATGGCATTGCGTGCCTGAATCTTGTCGCCCATCTGGCGAATGACGCTAGCATTGGGGCCGATAAACTTGATGCCGCGGCGCGCGCAGATTTCCGCCAGCTCGGGATTCTCCGAGAGAAAGCCGTAGCCGGGGTGCAAGGCGTCGCAACCTGACGCTACGGCCAGGTTGACTATATTATGCGCATTCAGATAGCCGACAACCGGATCCGAGCCGATATTATAGGCTTCGTCCGCCTTCTTGACGTGCAAGGCGTGGCGATCCGCATCGGTATAGATTGCCACCGACTCGATACCCATTTCCGAGCAGGCGCGGACAATCCGAACTGCGATTTCGCCACGATTGGCAACGAGGATTTTTTTGATCACGAGAGGCCCGATTTTTGACACAAAAACCGGCAGATTGTAACATGCGCGGCTTATGACTTACCAGACCAGCATTGACGGGCTAGACTTTGCGAGAAAATCTCTCGAGATTCATGATACAATCGCGGTCTTCGATTTTTCCAGGCTGAAAGATCTGCTGTTTTCGCCTGACGGCGAAGTGCAGTTTCGATTGTCAGGCGGTCGTGATGCACAAGGCCAGCCGCAGCTCGAATTGCACGTGCAAGGCCACTTTAATCTGGCCTGCCAGAGGTGCCTTGGAGCGATGGCGTTTGATCTTGATGCAACCACGCGTTTTTTGTTGGTTCCGGATGAAAGCAGGCTGCCGGCGCCAGAGGATGAGCGCGATGATGTCGATTACATCGTCGCAGACGCCCCGATTGACGTGTTGGCACTGATTGAAGACGAAGTGCTGCTGGGCTTGCCCTTGGCGCCCGCGCATGACGATGTGAATTGCAGCGACGCCCTTTCGGCGGCGAAAGAACAAAAAGAAAGTCCCTTCAAGGTGTTGCAGGGACTCAAATTAAACAAAGATTGAGTAGTTTTATTTTTAGGAGCAAGTAAATGGCCGTCCAACAGAACAAGAAGTCGCCGTCGAAGCGCGGTATGCATCGCTCGCACGACTTTCTGACCAACCCGCCTCTGGCAGTAGAGCCGACCACCGGCGAAGTGCATCTGCGTCATCACGTGAGCCCCAGCGGCTACTATCGTGGCCGCAAGGTGCTGCCTTCCAAGGGCGAGTAAGTTTAGATATTGAAAACAGACGCGCCGTCTCGTCATTGAGGCGGCGCTTTGTTTATGGACATTACCGTTGCAATTGACGCCATGGGTGGCGAT
This sequence comes from uncultured Methylobacillus sp., assembly GCA_946481235.1. The sequence continues at coordinate 30,018 of CAMLME010000003.1, forward strand.
CATGGCCCCCATGTCACCGTGCCTGCTGCGCTGCATGCGCTCAAGCAGGATAACGAAATCAATATCGTCCTGGTCGGGCTCACCGACGTCATAGAGGCCGAACTGCGCGCTCATGGCGCCAAGGTCGGCCCGCGTCTACGCATTCATCACGCCAGCGAAGTGGTTGCCATGGACGAATCTCCTCAAAGCGCCTTGCGCGGCAAGAAGGATTCCTCGATGCGTGTGGCCATTAATCTGGTCAAGAGCGGGGAGGCGGGCGCCTGCGTCAGTGCGGGGAATACCGGTGCGCTGATGGCAATCGCCCGATTCGTGCTAAAAACCCTGCCTGGCATTGATCGTCCAGCCATTGCATCGACATTGCCGACGCAAAAAGGGCAGATCTATATGCTCGACCTCGGCGCAAACGCCGATTGCACGGCGGAGCATCTCCTTCAATTCGCGATCATGGGCGCGATGCTCGTTTCCTGCGTGGAACATAAGGAGCGTCCGACTGTAGGCCTGCTGAATATCGGCTCCGAAGACATCAAGGGTAATGAAGTGGTGAAGCAGGCCGGCGAGTTGCTGCGTGCAAGTCACCTCAACTTCTACGGCAATGTCGAGGGTAACGATATCTATAAGGGCACGACCGATCTCGTCGTTTGTGATGGTTTTGTCGGCAATGTTGCGCTCAAGACCTCCGAGGGGCTGGCGCAAATGATTCGGCAGTTTCTTACCATTGAGTTCAAGCGCAACATCTTTACCAAGATAGCTGCGCTGTTCGCAATGCCTGTCCTTAATGCTTTCAAGCGCCGCCTCGACCCTCGCCGCTACAACGGTGCGAGCCTGCTCGGCTTGCGCGGCATTGTTGTAAAAAGTCACGGCGGTGCTGACAGCTTTGCCTTCCAACATGCCATCGACACCGCCATAGAAGAGGCCCGCAGCGGAATTTTGCGCCGCATCAGCGACCAGCTTGCGATCGAACACGTGCAACCGACATTACAGAAAAAGATACCTGCATGACCTATTCCCGCATTGCAGGGACCGGCAGTTACCTGCCGAACAAAGTGCTTACCAATGCCGATCTTGAGCGCATGGTTGAAACGACTGACGAATGGATCGTCTCCCGTACCGGTATTCGCGAACGGCACATTGCCGCCGAGGATGAATTTACCAGCGATCTGGCTCTGAAGGCTTCGCTCCGCGCAATCGAGGCTGCCGGCGTCATGCCTCAGGATATAGATCTGATTATCGTGGCTACAACGACACCGGATCGCATTTTTCCCGGTACAGCTTGCCTGTTGCAGGGCAAGCTGGGCATCGCAGGCTGTCCTGCGTTTGATATCCAGGCGGTATGCAGCGGTTTTGTTTATGCATTAACGACGGCCGATCAGTTCATCAAAAGCGGTGCAGCGAAGTGCGCCCTGGTCGTCGGCGCCGAAACGATTTCCCGTATCACCGACTGGAGCGACCGTAGCAATTGCATCCTGTGGGGCGATGGCGCGGGTGCTGTCATCCTCCAGGCTAGCGAAGAGGCCGGCATCATTTCTACCCACCTGCATGCAGATGGCAGCTATGCCAGTCTTTTGCACGTGACGGGCGGTGCGCTGCATCAGAACAGCAAGCCCACCATCCAGATGGAAGGCAACGCTGTTTTCAAGATGGCAGTCAACACGCTGGACGCGATCGTCGATGAAACGCTCGATGCCAACGGCATGGGCAAACATCACGTCGACTGGCTTGTTCCCCACCAAGCAAACATCCGCATCATCCAGGCCACCGCGAAAAAGCTCGGCATGGGCATGGAACGCGTGGTGGTCACTGTGGACAAACATGGCAATACCTCGGCAGCCTCGATTCCGCTGGCGCTTGACGTCGCGGTGCTTGACGGTCGTATCCAGCGAGGCGAAACCGTTCTAATGGAAGCGTTCGGCGGCGGCTTCACCTGGGGTTCCGTTTTACTCAAGTACTAGAGACCAAATTACATGAAATTCGCATTCCTTTTTCCCGGCCAGGGCTCACAATCGGTCGGCATGATGCAGGGTTTCGGCGATCAGCCGGTCATTCGCGATACATTTACCGAAGCATCCGACGTGCTTGGACAGGATCTGTGGCGCATGGTTACGGAGCCGAACGAGGAGCTTAACCAAACTGCTAATACGCAGCCGCTGATGTTGACGGCCGGTGTCGCTGTATGGCGCGCATGGCTGGAGGCGGGCGGTGTGCAGCCATCCCTGATGGCGGGACATAGCCTGGGCGAATATACGGCTCTGGTCGCGGCCGGCGCACTGGAATTCTCCGCCGCATTACCTTTGGTGCGGTATCGTGCCGAAGTAATGCAGGGCGCGGTGGCTGAAGGGATTGGCGCCATGGCCGCCATTCTCGGTCTGGATGACGATACGGTTCGCGCCGTCTGCAGCGAAAGCGCGCAAGGCGAAGTACTGGAAGCGGTTAATTTCAATTCGCCAGGCCAGGTTGTGATCGCCGGTCACAAGTCCGCTGTAGAGCGCGGTATGGAGGCGGCCAAGGCCAAAGGCGCGAAGCGTGCGTTGATTCTGCCGGTAAGCGTGCCATCCCATTGTGCATTGATGAAGCCGGCTGCCGATAAACTCGCGGTCTATCTGGGGGATGTTGCGGTCAATGCTCCCCACATACCCGTATTACACAATGCCGACGTTGCTGCATACTCCGATGCGGCCAGCATCAAGGATGCCTTGGTGCGCCAGCTTTATAGCCCGGTACGCTGGGTGGAAACCATACAGGCCATTGCCACACAAGGTGTCGCACATGCGGCCGAGTGCGGCCCCGGAAAGGTGCTTGCTGGCCTGAACAAGCGCATCGTTTCTGACATGACTTGCTTCGCATTGACTGGCGTAGAAGCCGTCGCTGAAGCCAAAAACCAACTGAACGGATAAAGAGGAAATCATGCAAGGTCAAGTTGCTCTTGTCACCGGCGCCAGCCGCGGCATTGGTGCCGCCATTGCCCAAACTCTTGGCAAGCAGGGTGCGACCGTCATCGGTACTGCCACTACGCAAAATGGCGCCGATCAAATCACCGCTTCATTGCAGCAAGCAGGAGTCAAGGGTGTCGGCATGTCCCTGGACGTCAACGATGCAGCCCAGGTCGAAGCTGTGTTGAAGGAAATCTCCGATAAATTCGGCGAGATCGCAATTCTGGTCAATAATGCCGGTGTGACGCGAGACACCCTGCTGATGCGTATGAAGGAGGAAGATTGGGATATGGTGATGTCGACCAATCTCAAGTCAGTGTTCCGCCTCTCGCAAGCAGTATTGCGCCCTATGATGAAAGCGCGCTATGGCCGTATCATCAATATTTCTTCTGTTGTCGGCCACTCGGGTAATGCAGGCCAGACGAATTATTCCGCTGCCAAGGCAGGCATGACCGGTTTTACCAAGTCGCTGGCGCAGGAGGTCGGCAGTCGTGGAATCACGGTCAACTGCGTTGCACCGGGCTTTATCGATACCGACATGACGCGCGAGTTGCCCGAAGAGCAGCGCAACCGCCTGCTGCAGCAAATCCCGCTGGGCCGTCTCGGTCAAGTGGACGACATCGCCGCGGCAGTGGCTTTTCTGGCATCGCCTACGGCCGGCTATATCTCTGGTGAAACACTGCACGTCAACGGTGGTATGTACATGGCGTAAGCCATTCGGGAGCGGTGATGTTGCTGCCGCTTTTTTGAATTCCTCGGGAGATTTGCTAGAATAGCCCGAGATTTTTTGCTGTAATCATTAGACCAAGGGGAAACAAATGTCCGATATTGAACAACGTGTCAAAAAGATCGTTGCCGAACAACTGGGTGCCAACGAAGCTGATGTGAAGAACGCATCCTCCTTCGTGGACGACCTCGGTGCCGATTCTCTCGATACCGTCGAGCTGGTCATGGCGCTGGAAGAAGAATTCGGCTGCGAAATTCCTGATGAAGATGCTGAAAAGATCACCACCGTCCAACAGGCGATCGACTACGTCAACACCAACGTCAAGTAAGTAATACCACTTCTTTTTCTTTTCTCGGAGTTGCCTTGTCCAAACGTAAGGTAGTCGTTACCGGCTTGGGAATCATTTCGCCTGTCGGTAACAGCGTGGCGGAAGCCTGGTCCAATATTGTTGCCGGTAAGTCCGGCATCACCAATATCACTAAATTTGACGCTTCCGCATTTGCTTCGCAAGTTGCGGGCGAGGTCAAAGGTTTTGATGTGGATCAATATCTTTCGCCGAAAGAAGCGCGTCGGATGGATACGTTCATTCAGTTTGGCCTTGCGGCAGGGATACAGGCAGTCCGAGATGCAGGATTGGAAGTTACCGATGAGAACGCCGAACGTATCGGCGTCAGCATCGGCTCCGGCATAGGCGGTCTTCAGTTAATCGAGGACACCGACAAAGTCTACCAGGAAGCCGGTCCGCGCAAGATTTCGCCGTTCTTCATTCCCGGTACGATCATCAACATGATCTCCGGCAACCTGTCGATCATGTATGGATTCAAGGGCCCAAACATTGCCATTGTCACGGCCTGCACCACGGCTACGCATGCGATTGGTGATGCTGCACGGCTGATCGAATACGGCGATGCCGATGTCATGGTGGCAGGCGGTGCCGAAGCAGCGATCACTCAGCTTGGCGTCGGCGGCTTTGCTGCTGCACGCGCACTATCGACCCGCAACGATGACCCAGCGACCGCCAGCCGTCCGTGGGATATGGATCGCGACGGTTTTGTGATCGGCGAAGGGGCCGGCGTGCTGGTCCTGGAAGAGTATGAGCATGCCAAGCGTCGCGGTGCCAAGATTTATTGCGAGCTTGCTGGTTTCGGCATGAGTGCCGATGCCTACCACATGACTTCGCCTAGCGAAAGCGGCGAGGGTGCCGCGCGTTGCATGCGTAATGCCTTGAGGAACGCAGGCATTAACGCGGATGAAGTCGATTACGTCAATGCCCATGGCACTTCTACACCGGCGGGCGACGTGGCTGAAACCCAAGCGGTAAAAGGTTATTTCGGCGACCGTGCCAACAAGATTGCCGTCAGCTCGACCAAGTCGATGACTGGCCATTTGCTGGGAGCAGCCGGAGGGATCGAGGCCGTATTCTCGGCATTGGCTATACAAGACCAGATCGCGCCGCCCACGATTAACATCTTTAATCAGGATCCTCGCTGCGACCTGGATTTTGTTCCGAATGTTGCACGAAATATGAAAATCGATGTGGCTATTTCTAATTCGTTCGGCTTTGGCGGGACGAACGGAACGGTAGTTTTCCGCAAGCTATAAAACGACAAGGGTATCCTCGATACCCTGTTTATGCACACCTGCGGGGCGCCTGCGCCTGATTTCAGGCCAATTTACAACCAAAACGCTGCGGAATAGCAACATATTGAATTAAAAGGGATTTAATATGTGCGCAAAATTTATCCAGCAAAAAAAAACTCAATGGGGATTGATAGTTAGCTGCTCTATCCGTAACCAGTCCACAGATTTATCCACAGCTTTTGTGGAGTCCTTCCAGGCCTGTACTTATGGGCAATTACTTGCAGGATAGCGGCGTACCTCCCTATGCATATCCAGTACCTTGTCAACGGTAAATCAGACGAATGTCTGACGCCGCTCGATCGCGGATTTGCATATGGCGATGGTGTATTCCGTACTATGCTGGTACTACAGGGCCGCGCTGTGTCCTGGCAGCGTCATTATCGAAAGCTCAGTAACGACTGCAATACCCTGGGTATCGTTTGTCCGGCTGAAGATATCCTGCTTTCCGATATCGCACATTTATGTAGCGATAATGCAGATTGCGTTATCAAGATCGTCGTGACACGCGGTGAAAGCACCAGGGGTTATGCCGTGCCGCCATTGGCGCAGCCGACCCGGATTGTCAGTCGTTCGGTTATTCCTTCCTATCCTCCGCAAAATGCTACCCAGGGCGTTAATCTGCATCTTTGTCGCTTGCGGCTTTCTTCACAGCCACTTTTGGCCGGCATCAAGCATTTAAACCGGCTGGAGAATGTATTGGCCCGCATGGAGTGGAATGATCCTGAACTTGCCGACGGCCTGTTGCAGGATCAATTAGATAACGTGATCGAGTGCACCATGAGCAATCTCTTCGTGCAGCATGGAAATCGCTTGATGACGCCTGATCTGGGGCAATGTGGAGTAGCCGGTGTGACGCGGGAACGCATCATGGAGGTGGCTACGAAAATCGGATACGAAGTGTCGATAGCAAATTTCAAACTCGATACGTTGTTGGCAGCGGATGAAGTCATTATCTGCAATAGCCTCATCGGCATCTGGCAAGTGCGCCAGTTGGGGGAGCACAGTTGGCCAGCAGGGTCACTGGCGGAAAAATTACGGCCTTTGTTGATTGAGTAGGTTCTGAATGCGTTTTCTAAATAAGTTACTAATGCTTGTCCTGATCGCCATCGTTGCACTGGCGGGATGGGTCATCTACTTTGCAAAGCAGCCGATCACTCTGCCTGCGGCCTCGCAAGACCTCGTGTTGAAACATGGTTCCAGTCTGCGCGGAATTGCGCAGCAAATGGTGAGAGAAGGCGTATTGGCCGAGCCCTGGACGTTCATGCTGCTGGTACGTGCACAAGGTCTGGCCGGCGAAATCAAGGCTGGCAACTACGAGTTGCACGAAGGCATGACCAATTACGACCTGTTTTTGATGATTACCGATGGTATCACCAGCCAGCGCAGTATTACCTTTATCGAAGGATGGACGTTCAGGCAAATGCGTGAAGCATTGAATCGGCATGAGGATATCCGGCATTTATCCATCCCCATGACGGATGAGGAAATTCTCAGGCAGATCGGCGCAACTGAAAGAGTGGCCGAGGGCCTGTTTTTCCCCGACAGCTATTTCTTCGATAGCGGCATGAGCGACCTCGACATTCTCAAGCGTGCTTATGAAACGATGCAGCGCAAACTTGCCAAGTCCTGGGAAACAAGAGCGCCAGGTTTGCCTTACCGCACGCCTTACGATGCCTTGATCATGGCTTCCATCGTGGAGAAGGAAACCGGCCGCGCCAGCGAGCGCCCAATGATTGCCAGCGTATTTCTTAATCGCCTCAAACTGGGCATGCGTCTGCAAACGGATCCGACCGTCATTTATGGCATGGGTGAAAATTTCGATGGCAACCTGCGCAAGCGCGATTTGCTGTCGGATGGCGAATACAATACCTATACGCGTGCCGGCTTGCCGCCAACACCGATTGCCATGCCAGGCATAGCCGCCATCGAGGCCGCCCTGCATCCAGCACAAAGCAAGGCCTTGTATTTTGTTGGCAAAGGCGACGGCAGCCATGCATTCTCCGCGACTCTCAACGAACATAATCGTGCGGTGCATCGTTATCAATTGGGAAGAAATTAAGCGTGACCTCTGGAAAATTCATTACTCTCGAAGGCGTGGATGGCGCAGGGAAAAGCACGCATATCCCCAAGATTGCTCAATTGCTTCAGGCGCGCGGCAAGCAGGTATTGTTGACGCGCGAACCCGGCGGCACGTCCTTGGGAGAAAAATTGCGCGAGTTGTTACTGCATGAGAGCATGCACCCCGAAACCGAGTCGCTGCTCATGTTCGCCGCCCGTCGTGAACATATCGAGCAAGTCATTCGTCCCGCATTGGAGCAGGGTGCTTACGTCATTTCAGACCGTTTTACCGATGCCAGCTTCGCGTATCAGTGTGGCGGCCGTGGAGTTTCCGCAGACAAGATCGGCCAGCTTGAACAATGGGTGCAAGGGGATTTTCAACCCGACCTCACACTACTGTTCGACGTGCCGGTTGCCGTCAGTACACAACGCTTGGCAGGTGCGCGCAACCCGGATCGTTTCGAGCAGGAGAATGCCGCTTTTTTCGAACGGATTCGCAACGCCTACCTGGCACGAGCGAATCGATTCCCGCAAAGATTCCGCGTGATTGACTCCGGACAAACTATTCCGAATATTCATGCAGAGCTTGAAGATATACTTTCAGCAATATGATTAAATGAATATTTATTCGTGGCAAAAAGATCTCTGGCTACAAATGACCAGTACGCGCGGCCGTATGGCGCATGCCATTTTGCTGCAGGGCAGAATGGGAATCGGCAAACAGGATTTTGCTGTCGCCCTAGCCAGATCGCTACTGTGCGATCAGCCACTGCCGGATGCCCATGCCTGCGGTGTATGCAACAGTTGCAATTGGTATACGCAAGGCAATCATCCTGACTTGCGCATTCTCGAGCCTGAAGAGAATGCTGGCAATGGCGCCGATGAGGATGGAGCGGAAAGCAAGACGTCCAAAAAGTCTCAGGTGATTTCAGTCGATCAGGTACGCGACCTGGCGGAGTTTCTAGGCCTCTCCAGCCATCGCGCCGGTTTGCGCATTGTGCTATTGCATCCTGCTGAAGCGCTTAATGCCGCATCGGCAAACGCCTTGCTCAAGATGCTGGAGGAACCGCCTCCCGACGTCCTTTTCCTGCTGGTTACGCATAATCCGCAGCGATTGCTGCCGACGATACGCAGCCGTTGCCACAAGATCGATATGCCGTTTCCTGAACGCAAGCTGGCCGAGGAATGGCTTGCCGGACAAGGCGTCAATCAGCCTGAATCGCGACTTGCGTATGTGGGCGGCGCACCCTTGCTGGCGCTCAAGGTAGAGGAGGGTGCAGAGAAACGGCTTGCCGAATTGCACAGGGAGTTGCATCGCGGCTCGCGGATGGATCCGTTTGCTGCGGCGGCACTCTGTATCAAGGAAGGCATCACGTACACGGTCGAGGCTCTTCAGAAGTGGACGCAGGACTTACTGAGCGCGCGACTCACGGGAGAAGTCCGTTATCACGCGCTGCAGACGGCATCTTTGCAAGACCTGGCCAAAGGGGTAGACTTGCCGAAATTGCTGGATTTTCAGCGGCTTCTTAATGAGGCGCGTCGAAGTTCGCAGCATCCGCTCAACGCCGAGCTGCAAGTGGAAAGCCTGATGATTCAGTACATTCAATTGTTTGCGACACCCACTCAACCGTCTATATCGTGAGCGAAGAAATTTCCGATCAAAAGTCTGTTGCCAGCATACCCAAGCCCGGGGTGCTTTCCTTGGCCATCAAGGAAAAAGCAGCGTTGTATGCTGCGTACATGCCGTTCATCAAGGGCGGCGGGTTGTTCATTCCGACCAACAAGACCTACAAGCTGGGCGAAGAGGTCTTCATGTTGCTCAGCTTGCTGGACGATCCGAACAAGCTCAAGGTAGTGGGCAATGTGGCCTGGATTACGCCGGTAACGCAGGGCGGACGCCCGCAGGGTATCGGTGTGCAATTCAACCCCCAGGACGGCGGTACCGAAGCGCGCAACAAGATTGAAGCTTTGCTGGGTGGGGTGCTGAAGTCGTCGCGCCCGACCCATACCATGTAATTCAACGTTTTTTCTTATTTAGCTCTCACACGCCATGTTGGTGGATTCACACTGTCATATCAACTTTCCCGACCTTGCCGCGAATCTGCCTGCCGTGCTGCAGGCCATGCGCGACAATGGTGTCGGCCATGCCATGTGCATAGGCGTGACGCTGGAGAAGTTTCCCGAAGTGCTGGCGATTGCCGAGGCACATGACAATATTTACGCGACGGTCGGTATTCATCCCGATTCGGAAAATGTGCAGGAAGCCACGCTGGAGCATCTGATTGCACTTGCCGACCATCCCAAGGTCGTCGGTATCGGTGAAACCGGGCTGGATTATTTCCGCCTTACTGGCGATCTGGAATGGCAACGGGAACGTTTTCGTACACATATTCGTGCCGCCATCGCCTCGGGTAAGCCGCTGATCATCCATACCCGCAATGCCGCGGAAGATACGATACGCATCATGCGTGAAGAGGGTGCCGAGCGCATCGGCGGCGTGATGCACTGCTTTACCGAGTCCCAGGCAGTGGCCGAACAGGCAATGGAACTTGGTTTCTACATTTCAATGTCAGGTATCGTCACTTTCAAGAATGCCACTGCATTGAAAGAGGTTGCCAAAAGCATTCCGCTGGATCGCATGCTGGTCGAAACCGATTCGCCTTATCTGGCGCCGATTCCTTATCGCGGCAAGACCAACCAGCCGGCTTACGTGCGCTATGTGGCTGAACATGTCGCGGAGTTGCGCGGCATTTCCCTTGAAGAAGTCGCCGCAGCAACCACGCAGAATTTCTTTCGCTTGTTCAAACAGGCGCAGCCATGCAGCTGACGCTGCTTGGCGTCGGCTCGAGCGCAGGCACGCCGGTTATCGGTTGCGAGTGCAAGACCTGTACGTCCAGCGATCCGCGCAATAAGCGCACACGTTGTTCCTCCGCCGTGACTTTGTCTACTGGCGAAGTCATCCTCATCGATACGGGGCCGGACTTGCGGCAGCAGGCTTTGCGCGAACAAATGCGTCGCGTCGATGCCGTGCTGTATACCCATACGCATGCCGACCACCTGAATGGTATCGATGACTTGCGCAGCTTTTGCCAGCTCAACAGGCGTCAGATACCGCTATATGGCAGCCTTGATCACATGAGTCATATCAGCGCACGCTTCGGTTATACCTTGCGCGAGCCGAGCGATTATTGGGATCTGCCAGTGCTTGGCACCAATCAGGTGGATGCGCCCTTTAAACTGTTCGGTAGGGAAATCATCCCGATCCCGGCACATCATGGGCGGGCCAATGTATTTGGTTACCGCATCGGGAAGCTTGCCTATCTCACGGATGTTTCCGAAATCCCGGAATCGTCTCTCGGCCTGCTGGCGGGACTGGATGTGCTACTGCTCGATTGCCTGCGTTACAAGCCGCATCATACGCATATCAATCTGGAACAGAGTCTGGCCTATGCCGAGCGTATTGGTGCTGCCAGTACCTATCTGATCCACATGACGCATGAACTTGAATACAACGAAGTCAGCCAAACACTACCCTCGAACGTTTACATGGGGTACGACGGCTTGCAGCTCGAGGTCGACGATGGCTGCAAGCTTGATGCAGAAGTGCGATAATTCAACCCGCTACCGATACGCAAAAGGAATCTCGATGTACATCAACAAACTGATTGCCGCCTGCCTGACTACCGCCATGCTGTTCGCAGCACCGGCCTGGGCAGAATCCAAAACCAAGAGCAAAACCTATGATGAAGAAACGTTCATCCGGCTCTTGAGCAACAAGTCCAAGAAACAGGTGTCCGACATTCTCGGTGAACCCGCCAGGAAACAGCTTTCGATCAAGCCGACCAATGCCGAAGGCGTGATCGGCAAGCCGCTCGACAAAACCAGCAAGCCGGTCAATGTCGAGATGTGGTATTACAGCAATATCGTCCGTTACGATGACAAACGCACATACAAGAGCACCGAGCTGACCTTCGTAAATGGAAGATGCAGCAACATGGCATTCTTTAATCAGTAATCGCCATCAACGCAGACCAAAAGGGGCTTCGGCCCCTTTTTTATTGCCTGACGCATCATGCTTGAGCATGAGCAAGGAAACCTTTGCGCCCGGCAAAGGGTCTTCTACTTGTAAGCATTTATTCCTCGCCCGTTTTAAACGTCTATTTCAGTACCGAAATAGGCACTAACCAAAAACTCATCCGACCACGCAGAGCCTGACAGGGAGCAATGCATGTTTGAGGACGATCCGCTATGGTACAAAGATGCCATCATTTACGAACTGCACGTCAAAGCCTTCTATGACAGCAACAACGATGGCGTTGGTGATTTTCGCGGCCTGATCGACAAGCTCGATTATTTGCAGGACCTTGGCGTCAATACGCTGTGGCTGCTGCCGTTCTATCCTTCACCGTTGCGTGACGACGGCTACGATATCTCCGATTACCGCAATATCCATCCCGATTACGGCTCCATGGCCGACTTTCGCCAGTTCGTGCGCGAGGCTCATCAGCGCGGACTCAAGGTGATCACCGAACTGGTCATCAACCACACTTCCGACCAGCACCCCTGGTTCCAGGCGGCGCGCAATGCGCCGCCGAAGTCGATGAAGCGCAATTATTACGTCTGGAGCGACGACAACCAGAAATTTCCGGAAACCCGCATCATCTTCACCGATACCGAAAAATCCAATTGGGCCTGGGACGATACGGCCAAGGCTTACTACTGGCATCGCTTTTTCTCGCACCAGCCCGACCTCAACCACAACAACCCGCATGTGATGAAAGCCATGATGCGCGTCATGCGTTTCTGGTTTGATGCAGGCGTGGATGGGGTGCGACTGGATGCAGTGCCTTACCTGTGCGTGCGCGAGGGAACCAATAACGAAAACCTGCCCGAGACGCATGCCGTGATCAAATACATGCGGGCAGAGCTCGACAAGCACTACAAGAACCGCATGTTCCTCGCTGAAGCCAACCAGTGGCCGGAGGATGTACGCGATTATTTCGGCGACGGCGATGAATGCCACATGGCATATCACTTCCCGCTGATGCCGCGCATGTACATGGCCATCGCCCAGGAAGACCGCCATCCCATCGTCGAGATCATGCAGCAGACGCCGGACATCCCGGACAACTGCCAGTGGGCG
>CAMLME010000004.1 GCA_946481235.1 uncultured Methylobacillus sp.
ATCGACCGCCTCAAGATCGACAAGGCCTTCGTCGACGATCTGGAGACCGAGCCGGCGAATCTGGCGATATTGCGTGCCATCGTGGCCCTGGGACAAAGCCTGGGCTTGAAGGTGATTGCGGAGGGGGTCGAGACGCAGTATCAGTACGACTATCTGCGCAGCATAGGCTGCGACGAGTTCCAGGGATATTTCTTCAGCCGCCCGGTGACGGCTGAAGTGCTGGAAGGCATGGTGGGGATTTAGCGTTTAGTGCTTGGCTGCGCTGCCCGGCACCTTGATCGCCGTTGCGAAAACCTGCTCTGCATCCACCGGATCGAACTCATAGCGCTGGTTGCAAAACTCGCAGTGCACTTCGACGCGGCCGTGTTCTTCGACAATGCTGCGGATTTCATCATGACCCAGCATGCGCAGCATGCTGGTGACGCTATCCCGCGAACAAGTGCATTCGAAGCGTACTTCCTGCGCTTCGAACAACCGGATGTCCTCCTCATGGAACAGGCGATGCAGGATGTCCGGTGCGGGTAACTCAAGCAACTCGTTCGGCGTGAGCGTTGCCGCCAGCTGGCCGGCGCGGTTCCATGCGTCGTCGTCCTGGGCTTCCTGCTCCGGCATTTTCTGCAACAGCATGCCGCCCACACAGGTGCTGTCCGCGGCCAGCCACAGACGCGTTTCCAGCTGTTCGGAGCGCGTCATGTAGTTCTGAAGCACTTCTGCGACGCTGTCGCCTTCGAGCGGCACGATGCCCTGATAGGTCTGATTGCCATCCTTGGGGTCCAGCGTGATGACAAAGCTGCCCTGGCCAACCAGGTCGCTCAGTTTCGTTTGCGGCAGTTCGCCTTTCCATTTTGCGGTAGCGCGCATTTTCAGATCGCCGGTGCATTCCACCACCAGCAGCGAAATCGGGCCGTTTCCCTGGATTTGCAGGATCAGCGAGCCTCTCAGCTTGAGCGTGGCCGCCAGCAGCGCGCTCGCCGCCACCAGTTCGCCCAGCAGGCCTTTCAGTACGAGCGGGTAGTCGTGCTGGGCCAGCATGGTTCGCCAGGCTTCACCGACATGGGTAAATTCGCCCCGTATTGGGGCATGTTCGAAGATGAAACGGGACAGGCTGGAGTCGGTTATGGACATTGGGGAATCGGAGTGACGGCTAAAGCGCGCATATTATCAAACTCTTGCGACCAGTAGATAACCCTGTTGGTTCCGTGGCACGGAGATTGCTGAACTCTCGTTTGGCGCCATCAAGGGGGATGGCGCCAACTCAAAGGAGAGATGTAGTGTTAAAGAGTCAACAGATGAATCTGACGTCTGCCGAGCGTCGCTGGCTGCCATTGCTGGGCAAGACCGGGAAACTGGCGATGCGCTGGGCCTGCTATTTGAACAAACGCCGTTACCCGGTGCTGGAGCAGACATTCGAAGGGATCGCCGGCACTCGGGTCAAGATGCTGCGCGGCTGGGCAAGGCAGCAATGGAGCATGCTGGATCATTTTGCCGAAGAGATCCTGGAGGATTTTCCACCATCGGATGCTGCCGTACTGCAAAGAAAAAAAGCCGCATTTTTCGACTTTTCCGAATTATTCATTATCGATACCGCCGGTCAGGTGCTGGTATCAACCCATGCACGACGCATCGGTGCCAGGGATTTGTTGCCCGAGGCGGTAAAGCGCGGGCTGCAGGCGCAGTTTCTGCATGGACCCTACACGGATACCCAGACGCTCGCCATTGGGCCGAGCAGTTCCAAATTCCATGATGCGGTCACACTGATGTTCTACCAGCCGCTGGTCAAGGACGGCGTTACCGTCGGCTGCCTGTGCGGCCGCGTGCCGAACGACGTGGTCGGCGACATCATCCAGCGCGAAGCCGGGCACGTGTTCATCGAGTCCGGCGACAACTACCTGTTCATGGTCAACCCGGTATTCAATCCGTCCATCAAGCAAGGGACGGCGTTGTCGCGCTCGCGTTTCGAGGACAATACTTTCAGCCTGGGGGATAACCTGAAGCAGGGCGTACGCACTGCATTCGGCACGGTAACGGTGAAGCAGCATACCGAGCTCGAGCTGGTATTCAACGATCCCGCGACCGGGCAGTTGCATCCCGGCGTACGCGAAACCATACGCAACGGTGAGAACATGTTCGTCACCTATCCTGGGTATTCCGATTACCGGCACATTCCGGTTATCGGCAAAGGCGTCACCTTCCAGATGCCGGGCTCGCCGGACACCTGGGGCATGATGTGCGAGGCCGACCTGGAAGAAGCGTTCCGCTTCCGTTCGATTGCCTATCGCCAGAAGCGCAGCTATTTCGCCATCGTGTTCGGTTTCTGGAGCGTGAGCATGGCTGCATCCATCTTGATGAATCTGGGCGGTGTCGAGACCGAGCTTTTCCATCTCGGGTTGATGGTGATTGGCTCCTTCTTCTTTTACAAGTTCTCGGTCGCGCCGATGACCGAGCGCATGCGTAGCATGGCGCGCGTGATCCGTAACCTGGCCGAAGGTGGCGGCAACCTTTCGCAACGCTTCGATCGCAACGAGGCGGCGACGGACGAAATCGCCGTGATGGCGCAATGGGTCAACAGCTTCATCGATACGCTGGATTCCACGGTGAGCCGCGTCATCATGACCGCCGATGAATTGAATTCGAATCACGACAGCATGCAGCAGCGCAACCAGCATGCCACCGAGTCGAGTCGGCAGGTGTTGAATGCGGTGCAGGAAATCTCGACCATGCTTAAAAAGCAGATGGAAGATATCGATTCGGCCAACCAGACGACCGCCGAAATCCGCAACGCGATGCAGCAGGCGGTTACCGGCTCGCAGCAGCAATTGCATGTGGTGCAGCAGCGTACGCAGGACATTCGGCATTCGATCGACCTCTCGACGGAGACCATACGCGATCTCGGCGTCAGTACCGACCGGATTGGCAAGATCGTCGACGTGATCAACGAGATTGCCGACCAGACCAACCTGCTGGCGCTCAATGCGGCGATCGAGGCGGCGCGAGCTGGCGAGGCGGGGCGCGGTTTTTCAGTGGTTGCAGATGAAGTGCGCAAACTTGCGGAAAGAACCGCACATGCCACCAGCGAAATCCGCACGATGATTTCGACGGTGCAGAGCAAGGCCAAGGACGCTGTCGTCAATATGGACACCGGCATGAGCCGCATGGAAGAAGGACTGAAGCTGGCTGAAGAAGCCGCCACCGACAACAGCGGCATGCAGGAAATCCTGGAGCGTATGTTGTTGCTGCTGCAGGATATTTCCCAAGGGGCATATTCTTACGGCAGTCGCGTGCAAGGGGTGGCTAACGTCACCTCCTCGATGCGCAGTGCACTGGATGAGCTGAATTACACGGTCGTTCAGGCACGGCAGACATCTCAACGATTGCATGGCCTGGCCGGGCAGTTCCAGGTCAGCCAGGTGCAGGGGAAGCCTGCGGTGTGACAGGTTGGTGCCTGCACGATGGGATGTTCGCCAGGCACCAATGTGCTCTTGCCCACTGCCAAAGCTCGGGCAGGCTGCCTGCGGCAAGCTCCGCAGGCGCATCCTGGCCGAGAAAGCACAAGGCCTGATGCAGTGCCGGAACGGGATGCCCAATATCCAGCGGCATGGCTAATGTCTGCTTGCTCAGTTTTTCTCCTGCGGCATTGACCGCCACCGGCAGGTGCGCGTAATCCGGCGTGGGAGAACCCAGCAAGTGCTGCAAATGAATCTGACGAGGTGTCGAATCCAGCAAATCGGCACCGCGCACGACATGACTGACCCTTTGAGCTGCATCGTCGATGACGACCGCCAATTGATAAGCGTAATAACCGTCGGCGCGCTTGAGTACGAAATCGCCGACATCCTCGGCCAGATTCTGGCCGATTGTGCCCTGGATCGCGTCCTCGAACACGATTTCGGACGCATTCACCCGTACGCGCCACGCCCGCGGCGTTTTTCCGTCAGCCAATCCGCCACGACAAGTGCCCGGATATATCGGTCCTTCGATTCCTTGTAGCGCAGAGTCGGCTAATTCCTTGCGTGTACAGGCGCATGCGTAAAGTTGACCATCCTGTCGCAGCTTGGCAAGCGCCGCTTCGTAGTATTCACTGCGTTGGCTTTGGTACAACACAGGCTCGTCCCATTCGAACCCATAGGCCTCCAGGGCCTTGAGAATGGCGTCGGCCGCGCCCGGCATTTCGCGCGGCGGATCGAGATCCTCCATGCGAACCAGCCATGTGCCGTTGTGCGATTTTGCTTCGAGATAGCTGCCGACAGCCGCGACGAGCGAGCCGAAATGCAGGGGGCCGGTAGGGGAGGGGGCGAAACGGCCGCGATAGGGTGCGCTTGCCATTATGTGTTGAGCTAGCGGTTAATACAGTCGAACGACGTTGTCCAGGTGCGGCGGAATGTCGATAGCCTCGACGCGTTTCCCCAACAGGGTAATGCTGCACGACAGGCGCTCGACGCCTGTATCGCTGACTTCAAAGCCGTAGGTGCGCTTGAGCTGCATATGACCTGAGCGATTACGCCCAGCACGCAATTTGGTCATGGCGACAGTTTCATCGAGAAACTGCAATCCGTACTTTTCCGCGGCCTGCTGGCCGGCGGCGACCGCAATTTCACGGGCCTTGATGCCATCCAGCCAGAGCCAGGCGAAGATGGCGAGCATCACGAGTAATCCGATTTCCATGGCTTATCCCGCAGTTTTCGGGGCAGGTTCCGGCGTCGGCTCTGGCAGCACTTCCTCTTCGGGCTTTTCTTCATGCAGCGACAGATGATCGATCCCCGACATGGCGTCCCTGGACTTGGAGTCCTTGCTGTGCAGCTTGAACTTGAGGCGTAGTTCATTGATGGAGTCGGCATTGCGCAGCGCGTCTTCCTCGGTGATGCGACCCTCTTCGCACAGGTTGAACAAGGCCTGGTCGAAGGTCTGCATGCCGAGTTCCATCGATTTCGCCATCGCCTCCTTCACCATATTGGTCTCGCCCTTGAGGATCAAATCGGCAACCAGCGGCGAATTGAGCAGGATTTCGATGGCCGCGCAGCGCCCGCCGCCTTTTTTGGGAACCAGGCGCTGCGATACGAAGGCGCGCAGGTTGAGCGAGAGGTCCATGTGCAGTTGCGCGTGGCGCTCTTCCGGGAAGAAATTGATGATACGGTCAAGAGCCTGGTTGGCGCTGTTGGCGTGCAATGTCGCCATGCACAGATGGCCGGTCTCGGCGAAGGCGAGGGCGAACTCCATCGTTTCCCGGTCGCGTATTTCACCGATCAGGATCACGTCGGGTGCCTGGCGCAGGGTATTCTTGAGCGCGTTGAACCATCCGTTGGTGTCGCGTCCGACTTCGCGGTGCGTAATCAGGCAGTTCTTGCTCGGATGCACGTACTCCACCGGATCTTCGATCGTGATGATATGGCCGTGCGTATGCTCGTTGCGGTAGTCGATAAGCGCTGCCAGCGTGGTCGACTTGCCGGAACCGGTACCACCCACGAGGATGATAAGGCCGCGTTTCGCCATCATCACGTCCTTCAACTGCGGCGGCAGTCCCATTTCGTCGAAGTTAGGGATTTTGGTGGTGATGGTGCGCAGCACCATGCCAACATTTTCCTGCTGGACGAAAACATTGACGCGGAAACGGCCGATTTCCTTCGGCCAGATCGCGAAATTGCACTCCTTCTCCGCGGCAAACTCATTACGCTGCTTATCGTTCATCAGCGCATTGGCAAAGGCCTTGGTATGCTCGCCGTTCAGGCGCTGGGCGTTGAGCGGCGTCATCTTGCCGTCGATTTTTATCGCAGGGGGAAAGTCGGCGGAAATGAACAGATCGGATGCCTTTTTCTCCAGCATGACGCGCAAGAGATTGTGCATGTATGCCAAGGCTTGTTCGTTCGTCATGCGGAGTGCTCGATCTGTGTTTGAAAAGGTGAAACGAAGGCTAACTCAAACGCCCAGGTTTTCGACCCAGGCTAGTGCTGCAATGTGACAGTTGTTGACCTTGTCCGGATCGTACTGCAAGGACGCTGCCAGTTCGGCGATCCGCGAGCTGTCGGCATCTTCGCACGCCTCGGTGAGCTGGAGAAATGGGCCGTAGATGCCTTCACGATTCAGCAGGGCGTCGGTAACGGCTTCAGGCAGTAATACTTTTTCCAGCACCTGATCCATCGGCATTTCCAGCATGGCGTCCAGCAAGGAGAATACGCCGACGATAAAAAGGTTGTCGCGATCGCTTTTTTCGAAATAATCCGTACCCAGCAACTCGGTAAGGCGGCCACGAGTAATGGCGGTCTTCATCAACGCGGGGGAAGCGGCGTTCTCGCCTGCCGTGACCATCAGTAGCGTCAGCCAGCGATAGAGCTGCTTGGTGCCGAGTATGGTCAACGCATGACGGATCGACTGGATTTCGCAGGACAATCCGAAACCGACGGAATTGATATAACGCAACAGCTTGAACGAAAGGGCCGGGTCGCGTTTGAAGCCGGTTTCGACATCCTTGACGTCCGCATCCTTGCTTACCATGTTCAGCAGGTCCAGCACGGAGGCATAGGATGGATTGATAACCTTGGCGGTCAGGGTTTCCGGGTGGGCGAAGTAATAACCCTGGAAGTAATGGAAGCCCATTTTCTTGCAGGTGTCGAACTCTTCGTAGGTTTCAACCTTTTCGGCAACCAGCTTGACCGGCAATGCCTTGAGTTGTGCGAACAGTTTGGCGGTGTTTTCCAGGCCGTGCTCCTGTACGTCCAGCTTGATATATTGGGCCAATTGCAGCAGCGGAGCGGTATCCGGCGTATGCACATAGTCGTCGAGCGCGATCTGGAAGCCCTGGTCGCGCAACTCCTTCAACCGTTGGATAACGGCGTCGTTGGCGGGAACGTTTTCCAGAACTTCGAGGACAGTGCGCTGCGGCGGCAGAAGCTCCAGGAACTCACTATGCAGCAGCTCCTCGCTGACGTTGATGAAGGCCAGCTTGTCGCCGAGCAACCATTGCGCGCCCATGTCGGACATGGTGTTCACCAGCACGCGCGCGCAGGATTTCAGGTTGTCCTCGATGACGGCGTCCTGGGCCGTGGCGCTGTCGCGAAACAGCAATTCATAAGCAATGATCTGCTGTTTCGAGTCGAGTATGGGCTGACGCCCGATAAATGCATGATCTTGCATTATGTTTTCCGTTATATGAATTATGGTTTTTGTATTGCTACGGCAAAACCATGAATGTTTCTAAATCTAATGAAGCTCCGGAAAAGCAGGCGGATCAGGCAAACAGTGCGGCTTTGGTATCCTGCGTTTCCACGCTCAGCAGCGCTTCCATATCCAGTACCAGAACAATGGCGCCGTCACCGGTCAGTGTTGCCCCGGCAATTCCTTTCGGCTTGATATCGTGCAGCGGCTTGATCACGACATCGGCTTGGCCGATGAAGCTGTCGATCGCCAGGATGAAATTGCTTTCGCCGCATTGCATCAGCACCCCGAAAGCCGGCACGCCCGAGACCGGCCATCCGATCAGGCTGGCCAGCGTACGGATAGGTAGCACTTCTTCGCGCACGATCATGGTGGCTTTGCCGGATACGCGCTGCACGTCTTCGGAACGGATGGGCAATATCTCGCG
Source organism: uncultured Methylobacillus sp. (assembly GCA_946481235.1). The sequence goes on from CAMLME010000004.1 coordinate 7,574, forward strand.
CACCATCGACAGCGGCACCGCGAACGGTTGCGAGCCAAGCCGAACCATCAGCACCGGCAGAATCGCCAGCGTCAACGGCAGCATGATGCGGAACGTCGAGCCTTGGCCGACGACGGAAGTTACATCCACGCGGCCATTGAGTTTCTGGATGTTGGTTTTTACCACGTCCATGCCGACACCGCGGCCGGAAACATCGGAAATCTGATCCTTCGTAGAGAAGCCGGGCAGGAAAATCAGGTTCAGGCTTTGCTTTTCATCCAGGCTATTGGCCGTTTCGATGTCGATCAGGCCTTTCTCCACGGCTTTATGGCGAATGACGTCGGCTTTAATGCCTCGGCCGTCATCGGTGATTTCGATGATGATGTGGTCCCCGACCTGCTCCGCTGATAAATGCACCAGGCTCTTGGCCGGCTTGCCAGCGGCAATGCGTTCTTCCGGACTGTCGACGCCATGGTCGACGGCATTGCGAATCAGGTGGACCAGCGGATCGTTCAAGTCCTCGATCATGGTCTTGTCGATTTCGGTTTCTTCGCCGGAAAGGACAAGTTCGACGTCCTTGCCCAATTGGCGAGCGACGTCACGTGCCAAACGCGGGTATTTCTGAAACAGGCGGCCGATTGGCTGCATGCGGGTTTTCATTACCGCGTTTTGCAGGTCACCGACTAGCAGGTCGAGATGACTGACGGCTTCGTCCAGGTCCTTGATGGTTTCCTGGTCGACCTTGCCTTGCATGATGGCTGTGCGCAGGCAGGTCAGGCGATTCTTGGTCAGACCGATTTCGCCGGAAAGATTGAGCACCTGGTCGAGACGTGCCGTATCGACACGGATGGTGGTGTCCTTGGCTGCGGCGGCAACGGCCGCGGTTCCGACGGCGGCAGGCCGGGGCGTGGGAGCAGTCGCTGGTTTTGCCGGGATGGGCTGAACCTCAGCCGGAGGGGCAACCGGGGTAACCTGTGCCACATGGGTGTCGCCACCGACCAAGCTGTGGAAAAGCTGATTCCAGTCCGGCTCACCGCTGAACCCTGCGACAGATGCGGCATCCGGGACTTGAGGAGCAGGCGTCCTCGGAGCGGGGGCGGCAATAGTTTCTCCCGCTAAAACGGTATCAAGCGAGGCCAGCAGGGCAGGATCGGCGGGTGAGGGCTGCTTCCCTGAAGAGAGTTCGGCGAACATGTCGCGTACCACGCCGGTGGAGGCCATGATGACGTCCATGATGCCAGGATCGAGCTGCATCTCGGCATTACGCAGCTTGTCGAACAGGTTTTCCGTACGATGGCAGAGCTTGACCATTTCCGTTGCGTTGAGAAAGCCGGCGCCGCCCTTGATGGTATGGAACCCGCGGAAGATCTCGTTCAGTAGCGCCTTGTCGTCGGGATGTTTTTCGAGGTCGACCAGCTTGTTATCGACGCCAGACAACAAGTCTGAGGCTTCGGTCAGGAAATCCTGCAGCATGTCCTCCATGCCAGCGAAATCACTCATGTTTTTCCCTTAAATAACTTTAGAAGCCCAGACTGTCCAGCAGATCGTCAACCTGGGCTTGGCTGGTGACCACGTCGGCACGTCCGTCGGCATTGATGACAGGCCCGTTCAGCAAGGAGTTATCCAATTCCTTCTTCTTGTCATCAGGCAAGGTCTCGATGAGTAATGCTACCAGCTGGTTTTCAAGCTGCTGTACGGTTTCGGATAGTTTCTTGAGTACTTGGCCGGTCAAATCCTGATAGTCCTGGGCCATGACAATATCCATCAGCTGGGAATTGGTCGCCTTGGTGTTGAGCGGCACCTCTTGCAAATAACTGCGGGTTTGATGGACCAGCGTCTTGAATTGCTCGGTGTCCAGCTTGCGCTCGAACAACTCTTGCCAGCGCGATGAAAGCTGTGTCGCGCCGGATTCCAGCTTCTGTTGCAAGGGCTTGGTTTCCTCAACGGCATTCAGCGTCTTGACTGCGGCCTGCTCGGTCAGCGTGGAAATGTAGTTGAGGCGGTCGCGTGTGTCCGGCATCTTGCCGACTGCACGCTCCAAAGTCTTGTCGTAGCCAAGTTCGCGCATGGTGTCGTGCAATGCGCGCGTCAGATGGCCGATCTGGGAGTGAACACCTTCCGCTCCGCTGGCGGCTGGAATTGCCATGGGCTCGCGCGAAGCGGGGACCGGAGCAGCCGCTATCGGTTCCGGCGCAGATGCTTCGGCCGGCTTTTCGGTATGGGCCTGCGCAATGCTGTCGAATAATGCTTCGAGTTCGTCGGAATCGCCGTTTTCAGTACTCACCTAATACTCTCCCTCTTACAAGCCGTGTTTTTCGAAAACCTTGTTGAGTTTCTCTTCCAGCGTAGCGGCGGTGAAAGGTTTTACCACGTAGCCGCTGGCGCCTGCCTGAGCGGCCTCGATGATGTTTTCCTTCTTGGCCTCGGCCGTGACCATCAGCACCGGGAGGTGCTTGAGCTCCACATCGCCGCGTATTGCTCGAAGCAATTCAATGCCGGTCATGTTGGGCATGTTCCAGTCGCTGACGACAAACTGGAAGCTGCCGGATTTAAGCTTCTGCAGTGCGACGACGCCATCCTCGGCCTCATCGGCATTGGTATAGCCCAGTTCTTTAAGCAGATTGCGGACGATTCGGCGCATGGTCGAGAAGTCGTCCACGATCAGAATCTTCAGGTTTTTATCAGCCATTCAAATGACCCCATGACTTTCGATAGGTTATACGAGTAAAGGACGCAGTGTTTCAGACAGGATAATAGGATCGAACTTTGGCACATAGGCATCGACGCCTGCTTGCAATCCCATTGTCTTGTTGGCTTGCGATGAAAGGGAAGAGTGCATTACCACCGGGATGCCGTCGAAGCGGCGATCACCCTTGACGTTTTTGGTCAGGACGTAACCGTCCATCTCCGGCATTTCGGCATCGGTAAGTATCAGGCGTAGCGACTCATGTAACGGTCGGTTTTCCTGTTGTGCGCGGGCCGCCAGGCTCTTGAGCTTTTCCCATGCTTCGATACCGTTGTTGGCCTGCTGATACTTGATGCCCATGCGATCAAGCACGGAGACGATGCTTTTGCGAGCCACCTGGGAGTCGTCAGCAAAAAAGATATAGCGTTCGATATTGTCGTTGAATTGTGCGAGCTCGGGAATGTCCGGTTCGCCAAGCGCGGAGGCCAGCAGCTGCTCGACGTCGAGAATGGAAACCAGTCGCCCGTCTGGCAGTTCGGTAATCGCGGTAATCAGCCCTTCGTTGCCGGCCAGCATGTCCTGAGGCGGCTTGACCTTGTCCCAGTCAACGCGAATGATGCGGTCCACTTCATGCACCAGGAACCCTTGCGTATGCCGGCTGAACTCCGTGACGATCAAGGTCTGGTTGGTACAGGCCGCCGGGTCTCCGAGATTGATGAAGCTGGAGAGCGAGATGACCGGAATGATATTGCCGCGCAGCGAAATGAAGCCTTCCACTCCTTGCGGCACATTGGGCGTTTTGGTGATGTTGGGCGTGTTGGTGACTTCACGTACCTTGAACACGTTAATGCCGAAAATTTCATTGCTGCCCAGCGAGAACAGCAGGATTTCCATCTTGTTCGAACCCGCGAGCTTGGTGCGCGCATCAATCGCATCAAGCAGGTTGTTGTCGTTATCCATTGACATCTCTTGCATCACGTCTCCAGGGCTCAGGCGCGGCTGGCAGTAACCGACAGTAGTCGGGACAGTACTTCAGCCAGTTTTTGAGGTTCGAATTTTGGCACATATTCATCGACGCCGACCGATTTTCCGAGGTGCTGGTTGGCCGAACTGGAGAGCGATGAGTGCATCAATACCGGTACGCCGGAAAAGCGCGCATCGCTCTTGATGTTGCGGGTGAGCACATAGCCATCCATTTCCGGCATTTCAACGTCGGTCAGGATCAGCTGGATGAAATCCTTGACCGGCTGGTGTGTGGCATCGGCCCGTGCGGCGACTTTTTGCAGTTCCTGCCAGGCTTCCTTGCCGTTGGTCGAGAACAGGAACTTGATGCCAAGGGCCTCCAGGGTTTTCTGGATCTGCTTGCGCGCCACGACCGAGTCGTCGGTAAAGAACACGGTCTTTTCGCCGAGGTTGAGTGGGGCGAGCGAGGCGATGGTGATGTCGTCCGCATAACTGGAGGTGTCCGCGAGGATTTTTTCCACGTCCATCATCATGACGATGCGCTTGTCCTTCAGCTCGGTGACCGCCGTGATCAGGCCGCCCATCTGCACGGTCAGCATTTCCGGAGGCACTTTCATGGCCGACCAGTCCACGCGCAGGATGGTGTCGACGCTTTCAACGAGGAAGCCCTGGGTGTGACCGTTGTATTCGGTAACGATCATGATCTCGGGCGGTTTTTCGTTCTGGATGCCGACATACTTGATCAGGTCGATAACCGGTACTAGGCTGCCGCGCAGGCTAACCATGCCTTCCACGGATGGCGGCATATCCGGCGCGCGGGTGATTTCGGGGATGCGCATGACTTCGCGCACCTTGAATACATTGATGCCGAAGGTTTCCTCGCGCCCCGTGCGCTGGTCTGTCCCGAGCGAGAAAAGAAGCATCTCCAGCTTGTTGGATCCAGCCAATTTGGTGCGTGCATCGATCCGTTTCAATAATTCAGACATGCTTTATGGCTCCGTCCCTGGCGGGACTATATCTTTAAAATGATGCGTAATTATGCACTGGAATAGCATAACAATGAATTATCGTGCGCTAGGCTTGTCGTTCTGCATGCGAGCTCTTGAAAAGATAAAAACGGCACTGAATGGCTGTATCTTGTCTAAGGTGCCAAGACTGGCTCGGCTGATTCGCTTCAGGCCATGGATTTCTATTTGCAGATTCTCGATGTGCTGCTTGGATGAATCCTCTCGATTTCCGAGCATCTGTTTTTCTTGCGCTTTGAGTTGAATCTGCTGGCAAAGTCCTGCCTTTTCCCTTTATGTTGCCAAATAGCAAGATTGAGTTACTCCACACATGTTTTTATTATGGGATGTATCCAAATTACGCCCTCGTGACACTATACTTGAGGCTATATGAAAAATGTAGTGGCAATCGCCAGTCCGGCGGCTCCAGTTGCGGAATGGGGTATGTAAGTGAGCGTATCCCCCCCGTCTTCGCCAGAAGAGTTGCAGGAGGCATTCAACCTGTTCAATCAGGTGTCCGAGCAATTGACCGATGTCTATCGGGAATTGCAAAAGCAGGTCGAGCAGCTCACCCAGGATCTTGCGGTAACCAATAACGAGTTGCGTCGCCAACTGGAAGAGAAGGAAAGTTTGTCGCAGCGCCTTAGCCGCCTGCTGGCAGCCTTGCCCGGTGGTGTTGTCGTTCTTGACGATACTGGCCGGGTGAATGAGGCCAATCCTGCTGTGTTCAGCTTGTTGTCAGGCAAGCTGCTCGGTGAAAAATGGATCAGCGTATGCGAGCGCGAGCTCAGGCCGACTACCACGCAGGGAGAGTGGCTGATTGGCGATAGTGGCCGGCGTATTGTCATTTCCACCAATCGCATTGGCGAGCAGGGCGGAGAGATCCTGCTGCTGCAGGACGTCACCGAGGCGTATCAGTTACAGGACCAGTTGCAGCGGCACAAGCGGCTTTCCTCGATGGGCGAAATGGTGGCCGGACTGGCACATCAGCTGCGCACGCCGCTCTCGGCTGCACTTCTTTACACTTCGCATTTGCGTGGCGAATTGTCGCCAGAAGATCGTGTGCGCTTTGCCGATAAGGCGCTTGCGCGTTTGCATTCGCTGGAGCATCTCATCAGGGAAATGCTGATTTTTGTGCGTGGCGGCAAGGGCAATCAGGAGCGTATCGCCGTCTCGACCCTGCTGGCGGATGTGCAGCAGGTCATGGAGCCGCAGATGGCGCACCATGGCCTGATTTTCGAGGTAGCAGAGAGCAAGCCTGGTGTGTACGTGCTGGGAAGCCGTGAGGCGCTGTCCGGTGCGTTGACCAACTTATTGACCAATGCGATGCAAGCTTCTCAGTCGCAGCAGCGTGTCCGGCTGTCGGCCGTGGTCGAAGCGGGTGGCTGGTTGGCTTTCCACGTCACTGATACGGGAAAAGGTATTCCGCAAAAACTGCAGGACCGGTTGTTCGAACCGTTTTTCACGACACGCACGGAGGGCACCGGTCTGGGCCTTGCCATCGTCCGCGAAGTGGCGCAAATGCATGGCGGTGAAATTTCATTGCAATCCACGGAAGGCGAAGGCAGCGAATTCATTCTGCGGCTGCCGATCAGCGAACAAGAGTCTATTTTATGAAGAAACCGTTGCCCATTCTGGTGGTGGAGGATGATCCTGATCTGCGTGAAGCATTGAGCGATACGCTCACGCTTTCCCGTTATCGCGTACACACGGCCGTCGATGGCGAGAACGCAATTGCATTATTGCGCGAGCATGCCGTCGGCCTGGTCATCACTGACGTGCAAATGCCCAATATGAACGGCATCACCCTGCTGCATGAGATCAAATCGCGCTGGCCGCACCTGCCCGTTTTGCTGATGACGGCCTATGGCGTCATCTCGCAGGCGGTGGAAGCCATGCGGGAGGGTGCCTGCAATTACATGGTGAAGCCCTTTGACGTCAGCGATCTTCTGACGCAGGTGGCCCGTTATATGCTGCCGGTCAGCTTCGGAGAAAGTGGCGATGCCGTGATGGACGACCCGCAGAGCAGCGAGCTTTTCTCGCTTGCGCTACGGGTGGCAGGCACGCCTGCTACCGTCATGATTTCTGGCGATAGCGGGACCGGCAAGGAAGTGCTGGCCCGCTTTATACATCGCCATTCGCCGCGGGCGGAGCAGCCTTTTGTTGCCATCAATTGCGCGGCTATTCCGGATAACCTGCTTGAAGCGACGATGTTCGGTTATGAGAAAGGCGCATTCACTGGAGCTACGCAGGCGCAGGCCGGTAAGTTCGAGCAGGCGCAAGGCGGGACTTTGTTGCTGGACGAAATATCCGAAATGCCGCTTGCATTGCAGGCCAAGCTGCTTCGCGTGCTACAGGAGCGCGAGGTGGAACGTGTGGGTGGGAGTAAGGCGATACCGCTCGATGTGCGGATTATTGCCACCACCAATCGGGACATGCAGGTTGAGGTGGCCAAGGGTGGTTTCCGCGAAGACCTGTATTACCGGCTTAATGTGTTTCCGCTGAAGATATTGCCGCTACGTGAGCGCAAGCAGGACATCCTGCCATTGGCCCGACGGTTCTTGAACGACATGGCGAGCGCCATGGGGCGGGGCGGTTTGCGTCTCGATACTGTTTCCGAGCAGGCCATGCTCGATTACGGCTGGCCGGGAAATGTGCGTGAAATGGAAAACGTTATCCAGCGTGCCGTGATTCTTGCTCCCGCAGAGGTGGTCAAGCCCGAGCATTTGCATTTGCCTTCGCGGCCGGCTGCTAAAGTAAATGGCGAGGCGGACCGTAATGACGATGAGGGCAGTGCGCAGGATCTCAAATCATTGGAGAAAGCTCATATCATGACGACCCTGGCGTCGGTCAACGGTTCGCGCAAACTTGCCGCTCAGAAGCTAGGAATGAGCGAGCGAACTTTGCGCCATAAACTGCAGCAATATCGCGAAGCGGATTGAACCGGCATGCGAATTGCTTTGTCCATGCTAACAAGTGATACGCAGTCCGTCGTGACTGGGAATATAATTGTTTCCCATGCTCGACGCGACCCGGCAACGCAGGCATAAGGACAGGAATGGATACCAAAGGTATAGATCAACTACTGAGTCAGCTGAGTGCTACTTCCGCGCTTGCGGCCGGCAAAAGTGCGCCGGCAGCGGAGGGTAATGCGGCAGATTTTGCCGGCATGCTCAAGGATGCTGTGGAGGGAGTGAATGCCGCACAGCAGGGTGCTGACAAGTTGGCCCAGGCTTTTCAGCTCGGGCAGCCGGATGCCAATATCCAGGATGTCATGGTTTCGTTGCAGAAAGCCAATCTCTCATTCCAGACCATGGTGCAGGTACGCAACAAGCTGGTGACCGCGTATCAGGACATCATGAACATGCAGGTTTAAGTCCGCTTTTCACACTCTTCGCGGCTGTATTTCATGCGCTGCAATTCGCGGCGCATTTCCACCTTATTTCCATTACAATAGCGCCCAACGCAATTCAAAATACTTCAACAGTATTTGAGCTATCGATAGAGAAATATGGCCGAAGCTTCTGGGCAATCATTCAGCGCGTTAATGCGCGGGTTCAATGAACTCCCGCCGCAGCGTAAATTCGGCCTGATGGTGGCTGTGGCGGCCGTGATCGCCATTATTATCGGCTCCATGATGTGGGCGCAGGCGCCAGATTACCGGGTTCTCTACGGCAATCTGGGCGATCGTGACGGCGGCGCTGTCATCGAATCTCTCCAGAAACAGAATGTTCCTTACAAGATGGGCGAAGGTGGAACCATTCTTGTGCCCTCCGCCATGGTGTACGAAGCCCGGCTGAAACTCGCCTCCGAAGGTCTGCCCAAGGGCGGTGCTGTCGGTTTCGAACTGATGGATAACCAGAAGTTCGGCATCACCCAGTTCCAGGAAAACGTCAATTACCAGCGTGCGCTGGAGGGTGAAATTACCCGCACCATAGAAACGATTTCCGCTGTACAGGGCGCACGCGTCCATCTCGCTATTCCCAAACCTACAGTGTTTGTGCGCGACAAGCAAAAGCCTTCAGCATCGGTGCTCGTCAGTCTGTATTCCGGACGTGCGCTTGATAAGGCGCAGGTGGCGGGGATTGTTCATCTCGTTGCCAGCAGCGTTCCCGAAATGCCGCCGGGTAATGTCACCATCATTGACCAGAACGGCAATATGCTGACGCAGAACGGTGACAAGGGTGCCGTCCTCGGCCTCGATTCCAGTCAGCTGGAGTACTTGCATCAGGTTGAGCAAGGCTACATGCGGCGGATCGAGAGCATTATCAGCCCGATTACCGGTCCCAATAACATTCGCGCGCAGGTCACCGCCGACCTGGATTTCTCGTTTACCGAGCAAACGGCCGAAGTCTACAAGCCAAACCCCGCTCCTGATCAATCCAGTATTCGCAGCCAGCAAACCTCAGAGACGGCTGGCGAAGGCGGGCCAAATGCGGCGGGGGTACCTGGCGCGCTGTCTAATCAGCCTCCCGGTGCAGCAACGGCTCCGCTCAACTCGCCTGGAGGACGGGCTGCTGCTGGAGCAAATGCGACGACTGCCTCTGTTGTGGGCCCTATCCATAAGGAATCGACCACCAATTACGAGCTGGACAAAACCATCAGCCATACGAAATTGCCGGTCGGCAGCGTCAAGCGACTGTCCGTAGCAGTTGTCGTCAACAATAAAGCGATCAGGGACAAGAAGGGTAAAGTAACTTACTTGCCGTTGACGAAGGAGGAGTTGGCTCAAGTCTATAACTTGGCGAAAGAAGCGATGGGCTTTAATCAGGCACGCGGCGATACCTTGAATGTCGTCAATGCACCATTCAATCTGGCCGAAGGGGAAGAGATCGCGCCTTCGCCGATCTGGAAAGACCCTGCAATGCAGGCCTTGGCCAAGGAAATCGTGAAATACCTCGTAATTGCCGGGCTGCTGATGTATTTGGTTCTCGGGATCCTTAAGCCGATGCTCAGCGAGTTGTCCGCGATTGGCAATGCCAGGATGGCTCGCGCGGAAGGGCCGGGTATGGGTGAATCCTTCAGTGCAACCGATGAGGCAGGCGAAGTGGTCACTATCGGGAAGAAAAGAACACATTCGTATGAGGAAGATCTTCAGCTGGTGAAGGATATGGCCAAGCAGGAACCCAAGATTGTCGCTAATGTCGTTAAGGATTGGGTGAATAAGGAATGAGTGAGGACGGAGTACTCAAAAGCGCCATCCTCCTTATGAGTATTGGCGAAGAAGAGGCTGCCGAGGTTCTCAAGTACTTGGGGCCCAAGGAAGTCCAGAAGATCGGCATGGCCATGGCTGGCCTGGAAAATATTTCCCGCGAACAGATTCAGGTGTCGCTTCACGATTTCCGTACGGAAGCGGAAGAACGTACTACGTTGGGGGTGGGCTCCGATAGCTACATTCGAAGCATCCTGACCAAGGCTCTCGGCGACAAGGCCACCAACCTGATCGATCGTATTCTGCAAGGTGGCGATACCAGCGGCATCGAGAGCCTGAAGTGGATGGATTCCGCTTCGGTAGCGGAAATGATCAAGAACGAGCATCCGCAGATCATTGCCACAATCCTGGTCCACCTCGATTACGATCAAGCCAGTGAAATTCTGGCGATGTTCACTGAGCGCCTGCGCAACGACGTGATGCTGCGCATCGCGACGCTTGACGGTGTTCAGCCGCATGCGCTGCGCGAGTTGAATGACGTGCTTACCAAACTTCTGTCGGGTTCTGACAATATCAAGAAGTCCAAAGTGGGTGGCGTCAAGGCGGCGGCGGAGATCCTCAATTTCATGGGAGGAGCTGCGGAAAGCGCCATCATTGGCAATATCAAGGAATTCGACGAGGAGCTCGCCCAAAGGATTCAGGACGAAATGTTCGTATTCGAGGATATTGGCAAGATTGACGATCGCGGCATCCAGTTACTGTTGCGCGAAATTCAGTCCGAGTCGCTGATTGTCGCCTTGAAAGGGGCGACCCCTGAAATGCGGGAAAAAATCTTCAAAAACATGTCGCAACGTGCGGCTGAAATGCTGCGGGATGACCTCGAGGCCAAGGGACCTGTGCGCCTCAGCGAAGTGGAGGGCGAGCAGAAGGAGATTCTCAAAATCGTGCGGCGCCTGGCTGACGAAGGTCAGATCGTGCTTGGCGGCAAGGGAGAGGAAAGTTTTGTATAACTTTCTTGGTTGGCAGCCAATTTCGTTGGGGCGCTGACCATGGCGGAAAATTCCATGCCGCCTGACAGTCTCACGAATTATCAACGTTGGGAGCCGGCCTCCTTGAACGAGGCGGATGTGCAAAAGGTTAAGCTTCCCACGGCAGAGGCGCTGGAGGATATGCACCAGCAAGCACATCAGGAAGGCTACGACACGGGCTATAACGAAGGGCTGGCCACCGGCTACAAAGAAGGGGCTGCCAAGGCGAATGAAGAAGTACGCCGCTTGCAGGAACTGCTCTCCTCTGTCGAGGATGCAATCAAGCATTTCGGTAAAGCAACGAGTGAAGAGCTTTTGAATCTTTCTCTCGAGATTTCAAAACAGATTTTGCGCCAAGCCCTCAAAACTCGTCCCGAGTTGCTGTTGCCTATCGTCCGGAATGTCATGGAAAGTATTCCGCAACATTCCCAGCATCCGCATTTGCGCATGCATCCTGAAGATGCCGAGCTGGTAAAGATGCACATGCAAACCGAAATATCCCTCGGCGGCTGGAAAATTGTCGATGATCAACGCATTGAACGCGGCGGCTGTCGCATTGAAACGACCGCGGCTGAAATTGATGCCACTCTGGCGAATCGCTGGGAACGACTGGCAGCCGCTCTTGGCAAAGACATGAGCTGGCTTGATGAAGATGGCGCGCGCTAACAAGCTTCTCGATAACTGGAATCACTACCTCACTGACTGCCGCGAAGCGATCACGCACAGCACGCCTTGGACCGTGACGGGCAAGCTGACGCGAGTGGCCGGTCTCGTCCTCGAAGCTGTCGGTATCAAGGCTCCGGTCGGCAGCGTCTGTGTAATTTCACTACCGAACGGGCAGACGGTCGATGCCGAAGTGGTCGGGTTTTCCGGCGATAAATTACTCCTGATGCCGGAGGCGGATGTCTATGGCGTCGTCCCCGGCGCCAGTGTCTCGTTATTCGAGGCCGAACCTACCCCGCATCCACAGCATGGGCTCAGGCCACAAGTTCTGCGCCGTCGCTCGGAAGATCGCGTGAAACAAATCGCCGTTGGCCCACAAATGCTGGGTCGCGTTCTGGATGGCAATGGCCGGCCGCTCGATCAATTGGGTCCTTTGGATTTGGCGGATCGCGCTCCTTTGCAAAGCCGTCCAGCCAATCCGCTATTGCGCGAACCTATCCGCGAAACGCTGGATGTCGGCGTGCGTGCGATCAATGCCTTACTACCTGTCGGAAGAGGGCAGCGTATGGGCTTGTTCGCTGGCAGTGGCGTCGGTAAAAGCATGTTGTTGGGGATGATGGCGCGTTACACCGATGCTGACATTACCGTCGTCGGGCTTATCGGCGAGCGCGGTCGCGAGGTCAAGGAGTTTATTGAGCAGATTCTCGGTGAGGAGGGCATGGCTCGTTCCGTCGTCGTCGCAGCACCTGCCGATACGCCACCGTTGATGCGTCTGCATGGTGCGGCCTATGCCACCGCCATTGCCGAATACTTCCGCGATCAGGGCAAGAACGTGCTGTTGATCATGGACTCTCTCACCCGCTATGCGATGGCGCAGCGCGAAATTGCGCTGGCAGTAGGCGAGCCGCCAGCGACGCGCGGTTACCCGCCTTCCGTATTCGCCAAGCTTCCCCAACTGGTTGAGCGGGCTGGCAATGGAGTTCGCGGTGGTGGTTCGATTACCGCTTTTTATACGGTGCTGGCGGAAGGCGATGACCAGATGGATCCTATCGCCGACAGCGCCCGAGCCATTCTTGACGGCCATATCGTGCTTTCACGTAGCCTTGCGGACCAAGGGCATTATCCTGCGATCGATATCGAGGCTTCTATCAGCCGCGCGATGAATGCACTGATAACCACCAAGGAGTTCGATTTGGTTCGGCGTTTCAAATCACTGTATTCGCGCTATCAGCGAAGCCGCGACTTGATTAATGTCGGTGCCTATGTACGTGGAACAGATCCCCAACTGGATGAGGCGATCATGCTGTATCCGCACCTCGAAGGCTTTCTGCGCCAAGCCGTTGAAGAGCGCGTAGGGGTTGCAAGTAGTCGCCAGGAACTCGCGACGTTGTTGGAAATGCAGCTGACGCATTAGCTGGAGTAATTCATGGCCAAGCCTTTTCATTTGCAACCACTGATCAATCTGGCGGAAGACAAAAGCCAAGCGGCGGCACAGGTGCTGGCTCGACTGAAACAGGCTTGGCAGGAAGCGGAAAACAAGCTGCAGCAGTTGCAAGGGTTCCTGGATGAATACAATCACCGGCTGCAGCAGCAGGCGCAAAGCGGTTTTTCAATTACCCAATTGCGCGATTTTCAAGCCTTTATCCTCAAACTGGAATTGGCAATTCGCGCGCAAGCCGAAGAGGTTGAGCGCTGTCATGTACGCTGGCAGCAAGGGCAGGCGGAATGGCAGGCGCGCGAGCGGGAGGTCAAGGCGTATCAGACCTTGCGCCAGCGGCATGACGAAGCTGAAAGAAAGTCTGAAGAAAGATTGGATCAGCGTCAGCAAGACGAGTTTGCGGGAAATCTACATCGCCGAAAAAACGATATGCAGGAGTAATTTTCGGCTGGAACGGTTGTTGCTTATGCTTGTGTAAATTATTTGCACAGGTGCGACATGGAAGCTGTAACACTGCCTATACAACTCACTGCACAGATGCTTACTCCTGGCGGAGACGTTGCCGCTGCAGATGCCACGTCTGCCGGCATTCCTGGCCAGGCGGGCATGCCTGTTTTCTTTGCTGCTTTGCTCGCGCAGCAACTCGGCATGTCAGTCGACGGTCAGTTGGGGAAAGACGGGGAAGCTATTGATGTGGAAGTGGATTCCGATGTCGATACAGCACTGATTACGGGGGCCAATGCTGTTGCTGTGGATACCTTGGACCAGTTGCAACAAGGGTTTGTGGGCTTGCCTATTCCCCCATCCGTGAGTGCTGTCACGACGACGGCGCCCGAGGAAGATTCGGCTGCAATGGCTACTTCTGCGCAGGGTGTTGGTATTCAGCGCGGCTCGGCTGGTGGGCTGGATATCGTGCGAGGTCCGGCTGGTGGGCTGGATATTGCGGAGGAAGTTGCGGCGGGGCGGCAATCGATTGCCGCAAATTCGGCAGCTTTTGCCGAGGTGACAGCCCAGGCGAATTTTTCTGCATCTTCGGAGGCATTCGCGGAGCAGGCGATGCGTCCGGTAATGGGTGGTGCGCAACCCGTTGCCGCTGCGACCCCTCCGGTTGCCGGTGCCATTTCTCAGCAGGTATCGAATCCGGCATGGGGTGAGGTGCTCGGCGATCGTGTCATGTGGATGGTCGGTCAACAGCAGCAAGGTGCAGAATTACGTTTGAATCCTCCTGCCCTTGGGCCTCTCGAAATCAAGCTCAGCATGAGCGATGGACAGGCAACCTTGACCTTTTCAACCCAGCATATGCCTGTCAAGGAGGCGCTTGAAGCCGCTACCCCCCGTCTGCGCGAAATGTTTGGGGAGAGCGGAATCAATCTGGGTAGCGTTTCGGTCAATCTTGGCTCAGCATCCCAGCAGCAAGGGGAGCCGCAACAGGCAAGCAGGCATTCGCAGGAGTGGGGGCAGGCTCAGCCGGAAAGCGATTTCACATCGATGTTGCCGACCGCAGTTACTTCATTGGGGCGGAATGGAATGGTCGATTTTTTTGCTTAGGAATCAATACCATCACCCAAGTAAGCAAATTTCCTTCAGGGCGCCTTTGAGGCGCCTTTTGTTTTTTCCGGGAATGGCAGTCCGAATTGTCTGACAAATAGCATAAATAATATGGCAAAACCACTTGTTTTTTATGATAATTAAGGTTATAAACCGCAAAAGATATTGAGGATGGGTTCATTCCGTCCATTAACATAACCATATGGAGCAGGAATGGCCAAGGAAGAAGTGGCCGCGGAAGCTGTCCCTCCGCGCAAGAGCAAGAAATTATTGATTATTATCATCGCCGTGCTGGTGTTGGCGATCGCAGGTGGCGCGGCGGCGTTCATGCTGCTGGGTGGTAAAAGCAAGAAAGGGCATGAGAAGGAGAAGGTTGCTCATGAGGAAGTGGAGCATGCCAAGACAGTCCTGGTGCCGTTTGAAGAGAAATTTACAGTCAATATTCAATCCGATGATGGTTCGACCCATTATCTGCAGGTGCCCAAGGTCGAACTTGAAGTAGCCAATGACGAAGTGGCGAAAAATGTGGAAGCGATGAAGTCCAAGTTGAGCGACCGTATCAGCAGCCTGTTGCGTACTAAGACCATGGCGCAGATGCTGGAACCGGGTAGTGACGTAAAACTCAAGGAAGAGATGAAAAAGGTCGTTAACGAGACGTTGGAAGTCCGCCCGGGCGATGTCGCCAAAAAGGGCGTGAAGGAAGTGATCTTGCCCGCTTCCTTTATTGTGCAATAACTGCACAGGTTGAATCCGAGCGAGTATAACTGAGATATGTCTGACGATATCCTGTCACAGGAAGAAGTCGATGCCCTGCTAAAAGGGGTGAGCGGCGAATCCGATGCGGCCGATGAGGCTCACGCAGGAGAGGCCGCCGGCATTCAAAGCTACAATCTCGCCAGCCAGGATCGCATCGTGCGGGGCCGCATGCCCACGATGGAGGTCATCAACGAGCGATTTGCACGCAATCTCCGTATTGGATTGTTCAACTTCACCCGCCGTACGGCGGAAATTTCTGTGGGCCCAGTCAAGTTGCTCAAGTATGCTGAGTTTGTCCGGAACCTGGTCGTTCCTACCAATCTCAATCTGATGCACATCAAGCCGTTGCGCGGTACGGCCTTGCTGATTTTTGATCCGAATCTGGTGTTTCTTGTCATCGACAACCTGTTCGGCGGCGATGGCCGATATCACACGCGCGTTGAAGGGCGTGATTTTACCCAGACCGAGCAGCGCATCATCCGGAATTTGCTGACCGTGGCGACCGATGAACTCGAGAAGGCGTGGGCGCCGGTGCATCCTATCAAGTTCGAGTACATACGCTCGGAAATGAATACGCAGTTTGCGAACATCGCTACTCCTAGCGAAGTGGTGGTTGTAACTACCTTCTCGATTGAGATCGGTCCGGTCGGCGGCGATTTTCACGTATGCATGCCCTATGCTATGATTGAGCCGATTCGTGACCAGTTGTATGAAGATATGCACGGTGACCGGATGGAGGTTGACGAGCGCTGGGTCAATTTCCTGAGCAGCCAGGTCCAATCGACCGAAGTGAAGCTGGTCGCTAACCTGACAGAAGCTGAAATGACTGTGCGGGAGCTTCTGGAGATGAAAATCGGCGATGTGATATCGCTGGACATTCCCGATTCAATCACCGCGCATGTCGAGGGGGTTCCGGTACTCGAGTGCGGGTATGGGGTTCACAATGGCCAGTACGCGCTCAAGGTCAAGAAATTTCTCGCAGCTGAAGGCAGTTTGGCTTAGCCGGCTTGTTTCAGCTCCTGTTGCGCACGTATTTTTTCTTGGGGTAGGTTAGATGGCTGAAGAAGACGCCAGCGCCAACGAGCAGTTCACCGCCGATGATTGGGCGGCAGCGATGGCTGAGCAAGCTGAAGCCACTCCTCAGCCTGAAGCTGACGCTTTCGACGAAGCAAAGCCGGCCGTATTCGGCGACCTTAACCCTGATGTGAGCGGGCTGTCCCCAGAAGCCACCAAAAATCTCGAACTGGTGATGGATATTCCTATCCAGTTGACGGTTGAGCTTGGCCGTACAAAGATGCCTATCCGTAACCTGCTGCAACTCGCGCAGGGGTCTGTCGTTGAGTTGAATGAGCTTGCGGGGGAGCCTCTCGACGTATTTGTGAATGGCTGCCTGGTGGCGCAGGGTGAGGTAGTGGTGGTAAACGAGAAATTCGGCATCCGCCTGACCGACATCATTACTCCTTCCGAACGAATCAAAAAACTCCGATGAATCTGGCTTTTTCCCCGCGATTTGCATGCGGTTGGGCAAAGCTTGCCTGTTTCTTTCTTCTTGCTTCGATGTCCATCGTATCGACGGCAGCCGAAACGACACCTCAGCCAGTGGCCGCGACATCCTTTCTTAGTTTGCTCCAGGTGCTGTTTGGCCTGGGAATGGTTCTGGCGGCAATAGGCGGTACAGCATGGCTGTTGCGTAAACTTGCGCCGGGACAAGTGGCTGCTTCGGGAGCATTGCGGGTGGTGGGAGGGGTGGCTGTCGGTCCCAAGGAGCGCGTCGTTCTGGTGGATGTTGGCGATACCCGACTGGTATTGGGCGTCGCCCCGGGGCATATTGCAACACTTCATCAAATGCCTCGGCCAGCTGAAGAGCCAGCGACACCTTCGAATGGGGTGCCTGCAGGACCCTTCTATATTCGTCTCAAGGAATTGCTCAACAAGCGAGAACAGGCATGATGTCGTACAAAAAATGGCTGGTCCTGCTTTTGCTGATATTACCGGGGATCGCCATTGCGGAAACAGGCATTCCGGCGTTCACCAGCACGCCAGCCCCCGGCGGCGGGCAAAGCTATTCACTAAGCCTGCAGACGCTGATACTCCTGACGTCGCTAACTTTTCTTCCGGCCGTGCTGCTGATGATGACAGCGTTTACGCGGATCATTATCGTGCTTTCCCTGCTTCGGCAAGCTCTGGGAACCTTGCAGTCGCCGCCTAATCAGGTGTTGATTGGCCTTTCGTTGTTCCTGACATTCTTCGTCATGGCGCCGGTATTCGACAAAATCAATAACGAAGCCCTGCAGCCATATCTCGCCGATCAGATGAATGTCATGCAAGCCCTGGAACAGGGTTCCGGTCCATTGAAGCAGTTCATGCTGCAACAAACGCGACAGGAAGATCTGGCATTGTTCGTGAAGCTTTCCAAAACGCCGCCGTTGCAGGGGCCGGAGGCTGTTCCGCTCAAGGTGCTGGTGCCCGCTTACGTGATCAGCGAGTTGAAGACCGCATTCCAGATCGGTTTCGTGATCTTCATTCCTTTTCTAATTATCGATATGGTCGTCGCCAGCGTGCTGATGTCCATGGGTATGATGATGCTGTCGCCAGTGACGATATCCTTCCCATTCAAGCTGATGCTTTTCGTGCTGGTGGACGGATGGAATCTGTTGATCGGTTCGCTGGTACAGAGTTTTTACGTCTAAGCAGGACTCGCGCATGACACCGGAAACAGTACTCACGCTGACGCAACAGGCATTGCAAATGACCGTCCTGGTGTCGGCTCCCATGCTCGGAGCAGCGCTGGCAACCGGCTTGCTTGTAAGCTTGTTTCAAGCTGCCACGCAAATCAATGAAATGACTTTGTCGTTTATACCCAAATTGTTGGTATTGGTTCTGGTGCTTGTATTGGCCGGTCCTTGGATGTTGAATATGATGATCGATTACATGCGCCGCTTGTACATGAGTATTCCGGGCATGATCGGATAGGTGCGTGAGGAGAAGTGATTAGCTTCACCTCAATGCAAATGGACGCCTGGATCGCGGCGTTCTTCTGGCCTTTTTTTCGGATACTTGCCCTGGTGGCGACAGCACCGTTTTTCGGTGCGCGCGGAATCCCTGCCTCCACCAAAATCGGTTTTGCTTTCGTCTTGACCGTACTTGTTGCCCCCCTGCTTGGCCCCTTGCCGCCGATACAACCGGCTTCCGGCCAAGGCTTGTTCATTGTTGCGCAGCAGTTGATGATAGGCTTCGCCATGGGATTGGCGATCCGTATCGTATTTTCCGCGATTGAAATGGCCGGTCACATCATGGGACTGCAGATGGGCTTGGGCTTTGCCACTTTTTTCGATCCGCAGAATTCGGCACAGGTGCCGGTTATGGGACAGTTCCTGGGCATCGTTGCAATGCTGCTGTTTATTGCCATTAATGGGCATCTACTAGTTATCACGGCCTTGGTTGAAAGCTTTGAGGTCATGCCTATAGGGCTGCAGCCGCTGGCAAGCGAGGGGTGGAAGACGTTGGCGTTATGGGGCGGGGAAATCTTTCGCGGTGGAGTGCTTATCTCACTGCCGGTCATTGCAGTCCTGATGATGGTGAACGTGGCTTTGGCGATATTGACTCGTGCCGCACCACAGCTGAATATTTTTGCCGTTGGTTTTCCGCTGACGCTGGCGGTTGGCTTCGTGGTAATCTCGGTTTCGATGGCTTATTTTTTGCCCATTTTCGGTTCGATGATCGAGACGGCAATGCAGATGATGATGAGAATCGTATCCGAAACCAATAGTCCGGCCACTTTCTAATGACAAAAACAAACCGGGAACAAGACGCTTTTAACGCCTATTTGCGCTTTCTGGAAAGCAAGGGAGCCATCGCCGAAAGTCTGGCGCAACGCCGTGATTTGCTACTCAAGCTGCTGCCGTTGCTCGCTGACCAGCCTATGGACGGCAATGCCTACCGCGATCAGATCGAAGTTGCATTGCAGCATCTGGAAAGGACCGGATGGCCGGCATTCCTTACAGTGGCTCGGGAGTACTATTATTTCTGGGCAAGCGATATCAAGTCGATTGCGGCCATGCATGCCGGTGGAGGCTACGATATTTCCCATCTGGCTGATCCTGTTCCTCTGGAAGATCTTGAGTCTTTATGGAAGAGCATCGACCAGGAAAAGTTCGAGTTGGCCGAAACCTGGCCGTTGAAGGCTTATGCTTCAGCCTTGCGTGATGAAGGCGCGGAGAAACTGGTGGTGGAAACGCGCAGCAAGCTGGTGAAGTTGTTAATGGTGCGCCTGAGAACGGCGGGAAGCGGAGCCAGGGATGCACATTCCTACCGGGTTGCGGTCGACTCCACTATTCCTCTGTTTGCATTACAGGAAACCCGCCTGCTGTTTCTGATCGTTGTGCGTGAATTCTATTATTTCTGGATCGGCGACCCTGAAGCGGCGGGCCACATCATGCTTGATGCACAGGAAACTGAAAGCTAAAGCGCCTTTTCAATCCGTTCGCACAAGGTTTTCAATACCTTGATGCGCGCAAAATTCTTGTCGTTGGCCTCGATCACCGTCCACGGGGCGTGATCGGCGCTAGTCCGGTCTATCATGTCGCAAACGGCTGCTTCGTAAGCCTCCCATCGGTCGCGATTGCGCCAATCTTCCTCGGTGATCTTGAAGCGTTTGTAAGGCGTATTCTGACGCTCTTCGAAACGCCGCAATTGCTCATCCTTGCTGATTTGCAGCCAGAATTTCACGATGATGAAATTGTGACGTACCAGTTGTTCCTCGAAATCGTTGATCTCTCCGTAGGCGCGCATCCAGTCATATTCGCTGCAAAAGCTCTCGACACGCTCTACCAGCACCCGGCCGTACCATGATCGGTCGAATATCATCAGGTTCCCATGGCGGGGAATGTGGCGCCAGAAGCGCCACAGGTATGGCTGGGCGCGTTCTTCCTCGGTGGGAGCGGCAATCGGGATGATGCGGAAAAATCGTGCATCCACTGCCTGTGTTATGCGCCGGATGCAGCCGCCTTTCCCGGCCGCGTCAGGCCCTTCGAATACGCAAATCACCGACAGTTTGCCGAATTCCGGATCGCGGGTGAGCTTGTTCAGCTTTCCCTGATAGCGTTCCAGTTTCCTACCGTACTCCTTGTCCTCCAGTTGTCTGGAGAGGTCCAGTTGCGATAGCAGGGTGGTGTTGTCGACAGAGGCCATCAACGGCGGCGCGTTCGGTTCGTGCGGTTTCGACTGCTTATGATCCAGCTGATCGCGGATCGCCTCAAGGATGTGTTTGCCGACCGTCAGATTGCGGTAGTTGGCATCCAGGCCCTCAACGACGATCCACGGAGCGCCGGCCGTGCTGGTCTCCCGCAGAACATGTTCCGACACCGCGCGGAACTCGTCGTAAACCTTGAAATGCTTTTTGTCCTGATCGGTGATGCGCCAACGTGTCAATGGATCGCTTTTCAGCTTTTCCATGCGCTCCTTCTGTTTTTCCTTGGAAAGATGAAACCAGAACTTGAGTACCAGTGCGCCTTCGTCGATCAGCATTTTTTCGAAGCGGACGATTTCATCCATGGCCTGAACCAGCGCTTCATTATTAATCTCGCCGAATACCCGTTTGCGGATGGGATCGGTATACCAGGAACCGAAATAAATCCCAATTTTCCCCTTGGGAGGAAGCGCACGCCAATAACGCCACATATGCGGTCGCTCAGCCTCTTCATCCGATGCCGGGCCGAAGGCGTAGGTATCGATATGGCGCGGGTCCATCCATTCATTGATCTTGTTGACGGTTTCGCCTTTGCCTGCGCCATCGACCCCGCCGATCAGGATGATGACAGGAAATTTCCCCGACTCGAGCAGGTCGAGCTGGGTGTCCAGTAATGCCTCGCGCAAGACCGGCACTTCCTGCCGGTAGATTTCCTTATTGATTTTGTGTCCTAACTCGGCGGATTCGAACATGATGCAATGGTCCCAGGGCGTATTGAGTTACAAGAGCATGGAGCATAAAAAATGGGCTGTAAAGAATTGAAGGACTCCGTATATCTCCAGAGCCATATCGATATAGATATGATGAATATTTTCGACGTCAGGCACCAAAATAATGCACTGCACTTCATGCAGCACAAATATGGTGCATATTTCCATATTGTCTTTAGTGAATTGTTTTTTGAAACAATGGCTTGATAATCTGGCGTAGAAATTGCTATTTATAGCCGGTTTAAATATAAAAGGAGGAGAAAATGGAGGCATTACAATCGGGAAGCGATGTGTTATTCGTTTTGCTGGGCGCCATTATGGTGCTTGCAATGCATGCGGGTTTCGCATTTCTGGAGGTGGGTACAGTCAGGCGCAAGAACCAGGTCAACGCTCTGGTTAAAATCATGGTGGACTTTTCGGTTTCCACCATTGCCTATTTCTTTATCGGCTACGGCATTGCATATGGCATCGGTTTCCTGCAAGGGGCGGAAACCCTGGCGGCCAAAAACGGCTATGAACTGGTCAAGTTTTTCTTTTTACTGACCTTTGCCGCAGCGATTCCCGCCATCATTTCCGGCGGCATCGCGGAACGCGCGAGATTCAATCCGCAACTTGCTGCGACTTTCCTGCTGGTGGGCCTTGTTTATCCGTTTTTTGAAGGCATTGCCTGGAATGGGCACTACGGCTTTCAGGACTGGCTGAATGTCACTTTCGGCGCAAAATTCCATGATTTTGCGGGTTCGGTGGTCGTGCACGCGATGGGGGGCTGGCTCGCTCTCGGCGCGGTGGTTCTGCTGGGTGCGCGCCATGGACGATATGACAAGGATGGTCGCCTGCATGCGTTCCCGCCCTCCAATATTCCATTTCTGGCCTTGGGCGCATGGATTCTTACGGTAGGCTGGTTCGGATTTAATGTGATGTCCGCACAAACCCTGCAAGCAGTCACCGGATTGGTTGCCATGAACTCATTGATGGCGCTGGTCGGCGGCACGTTGGCTGCGCTGGTTTTCGGCCGCAACGACCCCGGCTT